>DASZLL010000061.1:0-21384 GCA_035552395.1 Acidimicrobiales bacterium | reverse complement strand
GGCCTCCCACTCGGCGGGGTCGCCGGCCGATGCGGCGTACTCCTTCTGGAACTTCTCGTCGCGCCCGTAGTCGGGCGGGTTGGCGGTGAAGTGGGCGCCACCGGGCGACTCGGCCACGCCGTCGACCATGATGCGGTGGATCGGGACGGTCGACATGGGGTGGTCCCCGTCGGCCAGCGTGCCGTTCTCGACGATGGCCTCGGTCGTCATGAAGCGGCGCTCGGCCGCCCCGAGGAACAGCGGGTCGAAGAAGACGTCAGGACTGAGCACCTGGCCGTTGCCGGCGGCGTCGGCCCGGTTGGTGTGGACGATGGCGGCATCGAGATGGAGGGCCGGCATGGCGACCAGCTCGACGTCGGCGTCGGCGGGGTCCGCCAGGTACGGGTGGCCGGCACCGTAGGGGGAGCGCACCAGCTCCAGGTCGGGGTTGATGGTCAGGACGTCGGAGCCGAGCCCGGCCCGGGTGGGCAGGAAGGGCACGCGCCACGACGCCGCCTGCAGGCCGAGGAAGAACATCCCCTCGTCCACCTCCATGACCTCCACCCGGCCGTGCTGGCGCGCGGCGCGCCAGTGCGGATCGAGCGCGATGGAGTCGAGGGTGACGAAGCCGCACACGACCTTGCGCACCTTGCCGGTGGCGCAGAGCAGCCCGACGTCGGGGCCCCCGTAGGCGACGACGGTGAGGTCGGTCAGGTCGGAGCGGCAGATGGCTCGTACGACGGCCATGGGCTTGCGGCGTGAGCCCCAGCCCCCGATGCCGACGGTCATGCCCGAGCGGAGCTCGCCGACGATGTCGTCGATGGTGGTGCGCTTGTCGGCCATTACCGGCTCACCGTCATGCTCATTGGGACGTGTCGGCGTCGCGCTTCTCGACGAAGGCAGCCCGCTGCTCGTCGGCCACGCCGCGCACGTGCAACTCGTAGGTGAAGCCCTGCTCGAAGCGGTAGCTGCGCTTCACATCGATCGGGTCGATGCCGTTGAGCGACTCCTTGGCCCGCCGGATGATCGTCGGGCTCTTGGTGGCGATGTCGGCGGCCAGCTCGAGTGCCGCCGCCTGGAGGCGGTCCGGCGGCACCACGGCAGCCACCGACCCGTAGGAAGCGAGCTCGGCGGCGGTGATCGGCTTGGCGGTGTAGACCATCTTGCGCATGGCGTGCTGGGGGACGAGGCGGGCCAGGTGCGTGGCGGCACCGAGAGCGCCCCGGTCCACCTCGGGCAGGCCGAAGGTGGCGTCGTCGGATGCGATCACCATGTCGGCGTTGCCGGCCAGCCCGATGCCGCCGCCCAGGCAGAAACCCTGGACCGCCGCGATGACCGGCACCTCGCAGTCGTAGACGGCGGCGAAGGCGGCGGCGCAGCCACGGTTCACGCCGACCAGGGCCTCGTCGCCCTTGGCGTTGATCTCCTTGATGTCGACGCCGGCGCAGAAGCCGCGCCCGGTGGCCCGCAGGATCACGACACGGTTGGTGGGGACGCGCCCGGCCGCTGTGAGGGCGTCGGCCAGGGCGAACCAGCCGGCCACATCGAGGGCGTTCACCGGGGGGTGGTCAATTACCACCTCGGCGATCCCTTCGTGCTCCTGGACCACGTCGATGGGCATGGGGCAGCCGGTCTCCTCGGGACTCGCCTCCTGACGCGGCGTCAGAAAGCCGAGGGGAACTTAGGTCAGCGCACTGGGCACGGCCAACGCGGACGGCGGGCCGAGGCCCCCGGCAGCCGCTGCCGTAGGGTTTGGCCCGTGACGCAGCCGAGCTTCGACTTCAGCGAGCGCGTCGTGGTCGTGACCGGCGGGTCGCGCGGGGTCGGGAAAGAGACCGCGCGTGCCTTCGTCGCTGCCGGCGCCCACGTCGTCGCCTGCGGCCGTCACGAGGCGGAGGTCGAAGGGGCTGTTTTTATGACGGCCGACGTGCGCAAGCCGGCCGACGCCGAGAAGGTGGTGGCGAAGGCGGTCGAGCATTTCGGCCGGCTCGATGTGCTCATAAACAATGCGGGCGGCGCCCCCCACGCCATGGCCGCCGACATGTCGCCCCGTTTCGTCGAGGCGGTGATCAACCTGAACCTCTTGGCACCCCTGTGGTGCGCGCAGTCGGCACACAAGGTGATGGCGGTGCAGGAGGACGGGGGCTGCATCGTGAATGTGTCTTCCGTGTCCGGGCTTCGCCCGTCGCCGGGCGCTTCTGCCTATGGGGCGGCGAAGGCGGGCCTCATCAACCTGACCTCCACGCTGGCCGTCGAGTGGGCGCCGCTGGTTCGGCTCAACTGCGTGAGCGCCGGCCTGCTCGATACCGGTGCCGGCGACGAGTTCTACGGCGGCCCCGAGGGGTTGGCGCGGGTGGCCGCGACCGTGCCGCTCGGCCGCATGGGCACGCCGGCCGACGTGGCCGAGGCCTGCCTGTGGTTGGCCAGCCCCGGGTCCTCGTACGTCTCGGGGGCCAACCTGGTGCTGCACGGCGGCGGCGAGTGGCCCGCCTTCCTGCGGGCGGCCGAGGCGGGCGGCGACCCACCCGGCTAGGCACGCTCCACCCCCGTTGACCTCGAAGATGAGGGGCCGGTCCGGGCGTAGCTGCTAAACAAAGCGTCCGTGAAATTGGCGGTCCCCACGGAGACCCGTCCCGGAGAGCGCCGAGTTGGCCTCGTCCCCGACGTGGTCAAGAAGCTGGTCGGAGCGGGCTGGGAGGTCTGCGTGCAGGCCGGAGCGGGTGTGCAGGCCGAATTCCTCGACGACGCGTACAAGGATGCCGGCGCCACCATCGCCCCCGATGCGGCCTCCACCCTGGCCGGCGCGGGCCTGGTCGTCCGGGTGAACGCGCCGAGCGCCGCCGAGGCCCAGGCCCTCCCCGACGGCGCCGCCGTCCTGAGCTTCTTCCAGGTCGGCCAGTCCGAGGACGCGGTCCGGGCGCTGGCGGCCAGGAGGGCCACCGTGTTCAGTTTCGACCTGCTGCCCCGCATCAGCCGCGCTCAGGGCATGGACGCCCTGAGCTCCCAAGCGACGGTGTCGGGCTACCGCGCCGGTCTGGAGGCGGCCGAGCAGCTGACCAAGTTCTTTCCCATGTTCATGACCGCTGCCGGCACGGTGCCCCCGGCCAAGGTGCTCGTCATGGGCGTGGGTGTTGCGGGCCTGCAGTCCATCGCCACGGCGCGTCGCCTCGGCGCCGTCGTCAAGGCGTACGACGTGCGCGCCGCCGCCAAGGAAGAGGCCGAGAGCCTCGGTGCCACCTTCGTCGACACCGGCGTCTCGGCTGAGGGCACGGGCGGCTACGCGCGCGAGCTCACGCCCGAAGAGCTCGACCGCCAGCGCGCCGCGCTCGCCGAGGAGGTCGGCCGCTCCGACGTCGTGATCACCACCGCCGCCGTGCCGGGTCGCAAGGCGCCCGTGCTCATGACCACCTCCATGGTGGAGGGGATGGCGCCCGGTGCCGTCGTCATCGACATGGCGGCCGACCAGGGTGGCAACTGCGAGCTCACCAAAGCCGGTGAAGTGATCGACCATCAGGGCGTGCACATCGTTGGCATGGCGAACCCGCCGTCGGGCATGCCGACCCACGCCAGCTTCCTCTTCGCACGGAACGTCGCCAACGTGCTGGCGTTGATGGGTCCCGAGGGCTCGCTCGCACCCGACTGGGACGACGAGATCGTCACCGGCATGTGTGTGTTGCGCGACGGGATCGCCAAGGCGCCGGCGGCGGTGGAGCTGCTCGGCGGTACGGGCGGCACGGGCGGAACGGGAGGAGCACAGTCGTGACCACGCTCATCGCGGTGACGGTGACGGCGACGGCAAGTGTCGGGGGGTCGGACACCGGGATCATCGCGTTCCTGACGGTGTTCGCGTTGGCCGCCTTCGTGGGGATCGAAGTCGTCTCCAAGGTGCCGAGCATCTTGCACACGCCGCTCATGTCCGGCTCCAACGCCATCCACGGCATCGTGCTCGTCGGCGCGCTCGTGGTCATGGGGGAGGCACACGGCACGCCGCAGTTGATCCTCGGCTTCCTGGCAGTGTTCTTAGCCACCCTCAACATCGTCGGTGGCTTCGTCGTCACAGACCGCATGCTCGAGATGTTCAAGGGCAAGCCCAATGAGCGGGCCAAGCCGGCCGCGAGCGCAGAGGCCACGGCCAAGGCCGAGGACGGAAGCGGGGCGGTCTGATGCTGGCGGCGTCCTTCACATTGGCGACCGCGCGCGACCTCGCGTACCTCGTCGCCATCATCGGCTTCATCCTCGCCCTCAAGTTCCTGAGCTCGCCCAAGCAGGCCCGGACGGGCAACCTCGTGGGCGCCGCCGCCGCCACCCTGGCCGTCGGCATGACCTTCACGCTGCCCCAACTGCGCGACTCGGGGAAGAACCTCGTCCTCGCCATCATCGCCATGGTCCTCGGCGCGGCCATCGCCGTCCCCGTAGCCCGCTTCGTCAAGATGACCGCGATGCCCCAGTTGGTCGCCATCTTCAACGGCGTGGGCGGCGGCGCGGCGGCCCTCATCTCCATCGTCGAGCTCTTGCACCTGCACTCGTTCGGACTGCAGCCCGCTGTCTATGTCACGGCCGAGGTCCTTCTCGGGGTGCTCATCGGTTCGGTCTCGTTCTCGGGCAGCGCCATTGCGTTCATCAAGTTGCAGGAGCTGATCACCGGACGTCCGATCACGTACCCCGGCCAGCAGCTCATCAACGGGGTGGTCGGCCTGGCCGTCGCCGCCATGATCCTCTTGGCGCTGGTGACCGGCAGTGTCGGCTACGTCTGGGTGATCCTCGTCCTCGCCCTGGTGCTCGGCGTCATCTTCGTCCTGCCCATCGGCGGCGCCGACGTCCCGGTGCTCATTTCACTATTGAACTCGTTCACCGGCCTGGCCGTCGCGGCCTCCGGCTTCGTACTCGATAACTACCTGCTCATCGTCGCCGGCACCCTCGTCGGGGCCTCGGGCATCATCCTGACGCGGCTCATGAGCTCGGCCATGGGCCGTTCGTTGCCCAACATCCTCTTCAGCGCGTTCGGCGCCGTGATCACCGCGACCGGCGGCGAGGAGGGCGACGTCAGCCGCCCCGTCCGGGCCGGAACGCCCGAGGACGTCGGCGTGCTGCTCGCCTACGCCCGCAAGGTCGTCATCATCCCTGGATACGGACTCGCCGTCGCCCAGGCGCAGCACACCGTGCGCGAGCTCGAAGAGGCCCTCAAGGCCCGTGGCGTCGAGACCTTCTTCGCCATCCACCCGGTGGCGGGCCGCATGCCCGGCCACATGAACGTGCTGCTCGCCGAGGCCAACGTCCCCTACGAGGACCTGAAGGAGATGGACGAGGCCAACCCCGAAATGGCCTCGGCCGACGTTGCGCTCGTGGTCGGAGCCAACGACACGGTCAACCCGGCTGCCAAGTCGACGCCCGGCAGCCCGATCTACGGCATGCCGATCATCCACGCCGACGAGGCCGAGAACATCATCTTCCTCAAGCGCTCGATGCGCCCGGGTTTTGCCGGCATCGACAACGACCTGCTCTACGACCCCAAGACGACGATGCTGTTCGGCGACGCCAAGGACTCACTCCAGAAGCTGGTCGCCGCCGTCAACGACGCTTGAGCTAGAGCTTCTGGTCGGCGACCGCCCGGATTGCCTCCGGACCCGTCACGGCGGTCCACAGCGGCGACGGGCGCGACGTCATGGTGCGACCACTCGGTCCGACGAATTCCAGCACGTCGTTCGCGTTGCCCGACATGGTCCACTGCTTGGAATGCACCAGTCCATGATGATGGACGCAGAGCAGCGCCAAATTGTCCAGGTTTGTCGGGCCGCGGTCGGGTTTCCACTCCAAGATGTGATGCACATTCGTGAACACCTGATTGCCACATCCCGGGAAACGACAATGGCGATCTCTTCGCCTTACTTCGCGGTGCTGCGCGCCCGTTGGATCACGCCGTGCTCGCCCCTCGTACATGGTGTGACCCAGGTCGTCGTCCACCGCCAGGGTGATCGTTGCATCACAAACCACCTGGCGTACCGTCTCAAGGTTGAGCAGTCCGCCACGCTCCAGGTCGCCGGCGAGCTCCGAGGGTTCTCCGGAATCGTCGAGGAGGGCCGCTGCGGGTACGTGCACCACGACGAAGTAGGGACTGGCCGCCGCCCCGCTGTGCCCACCCCGGATCAGGCCCATGAACGCGTCGGCCATGCGCTGATCCCAGGTCGTCTCCCCGTCGCCCGACGGCACCTCCTTCGCCATCGCCTCGAGACGCGACTTCGCCTCGGCAAACGATTCGGGCGGGAGTTGCATCGTCATGGTGCGGACAGCGTCGTTGCAGCGCAGGAACCGGCGCTCGCGGTCTGCGACAGGGTCTGGTCGTGGCGCGCTGCTCCGGGTCCGCGCCAACTCAGCCAGTTCGCGCACGGAACGAACACGCGCTTCTTCGAGGAACCGGGCTTCGCTCTCCGGCGTCGCAACGTCGGAGATGACACGCAGCTTGTCGAAGCTGATCTCCCCGTTCTGCAGTGCCGTCACCAGTTGCGGCACGTCCCATGCCTTCTGCGCGACGTGGACGAGGGCACGGGCGGACGCCTTCGAGAGCTCGAAGCGTTCGGCAATCCATGCGGCCGCTGAGGTGGCACCGTCGTCTCGGTAGGTCTGACGGCGCTCCGCTTCGCCCAAGAGCTGCACGATGTAGCCATCGAGTGCGGCCCGCAGACCGAAGAGATCGTCGAGACGCTCGCCGAGGTCTGCATTCGATAGCGCCGCCATCGAAGCGTTGCTCGTTTCCGGCAGCGAGAGGACGGCCTCCGGGGCCTGTTCAACGCGCGTCATCGCCGGGGGAACGGTCGCCCGCATGTCCATCTCGATTCCGAATTCTCCTCGACCCAGTGAGGCGCCTTACCGCCGGCACTTGGGAATCGGCCGGTTCGCGAACGAGTCCGAGCTGGGGAAACGCCGATCGGCATCCGGCGTTCCCGTCGTCGGACCGTGAGATTCTCCAAGCGCCGGTGTTTCCCGAAGGATGGCGCTGGCTCGGAGGAAGCTGGCCCACCACGCCAGGGGGCGGAACCTGAGAGGGGTGGGTAGGGAAGTGCTGCGAAGCATCGCGCCCGGGACCAAGCCGCCTCAGCACGCCGCTCACCCGACACCCCCCGCCCAAGAAGGTGGACGGCACGCCGCGCACCCAGACCCCGCCGTCCAAGGAGGTGGTGGCGCCACGACCCCCGCCTTCTTCGCCCGCACCGCCGCCGCAACCATCGCCTTCACGCACGCCAACGTGGTGAAGCGGATCAAGCGAAGGGCGCCGGTCATCGCAGCATCGGTCTTCTGCCTGGCCATGCTGTGCTTCGGGTTCATCATCGGCACCGCGCCATCGAGCTCGTCCGGTGACCCGCACCGCTCGGCCGCGGCGTCCAACGCCCACCGCCACGGGCACGACGCCAGCGCCACGTTCAGCGAGACACAGGGCAACGCGCTCAAGATGCTGGGAGCCGGCGCCCGCATCAAACTCGCGCCCGCCACCGCACCTCCCACGGCGGCGCCGGCATCGCTGGTGAACCAGCCGCCCCTGGCCGCACGCGAAAACTTCGCGTTCGCGCCCTACTGGACGCTGCCCCAGTCGGGGACCTTCAACATCACCGGCCTGTCCACGATCGCCTACTTCTCCATCGACGTGAACGCCAACGGCACGCTCGACGAGGGCGGCTCGGGCTGGGACGGCTTCCAGAGCCAGGACCTGGCCAACCTGATCACCCGCGCCCACGCCGCCGGCGAGCGGGTCGTGCTCACCGTGACCGACTTCGACCAGGGCTCGTTAAACGCGGTCACCTCGTCGCCCACGGCCGCCGGCACGCTCTCCTCGGCACTGATCCCGCTCCTGCAGGCCAAATCGCTCGATGGCGTGAACTTCGACTTCGAAGGCGACGGCAGCAGCGACCAGGCCGGCTTGACCAACCTCATCACGTCGGTATCCGGCTCGTTGCGAGCGGCCGACCCGCACTGGCAGATCACGATGGACACCTACGCCTCGTCGGCCGGCGACACGGGTGGCTTCTACAACATCCCCGCGCTGGGACAAGTGGTCGACGCCTTCTTCGTCATGGACTACGAGCTCAACCTGCAGGCCTCGCCGACCGCCGCTTCGCCGCTCACGAGCGGACAATTCAGCAGCTTGAGGACCCTCCAGCAGTACACGTCGGCCGTGCCGGCGTCCAAGGTCATCCTGGGCGTGCCCTTCTTCGGGATCGACTGGCCGACCAACAACGGGACCATGGCGGCCGGGGCGACTGGCGGCGCCAACGACATCGCCGACTCGCAGGCCGCGGCGAACGGACCCCAGTACTGGGATCCGGTCACCGACACCGCCTGGACGAGCTACCAGGTCGGCAACCAATGGCACGAGTCGTACTACGAAGGCCTCAACGGGCTGTTCGACGTGTCGCAGCTGGCTGCGCACTTCAACGCACGCGGCGTCGGTATTTGGGCCCTGGGCATGGAGAGCAACGACGCCCAGATGATCGCGGCGCTCGACGGCATTTCGCCGGGAGCACCACCAGGGACGGGTCCCCAGGCCACCTCCTCTTCGCCCGCTCCCGGCGCCCCCGCGCCAGGCGCCCCGGGCGCCGGCGGGCCGACCGCGGTCGCCGCCCCGGACACGACGACCACCCACCCGTCCGCAGCGGCACCCTCGTCGGGCGCTCCTCCGTCCGCCGCCTCGACCACGAGCACGACGGCGGCGCCGTTCATCACCGCGGTGCGCACCGGGAAGACCGCGACCCTCACCGCGGTCGACCCCAGTCAGGTGGACCGCCTCGCCGTCGCCGGCCAGGTAACGAACTTCCAGTCGAATGTGCCCGCCTATTCGTGCCTCAACGGCACCACGCTCGACGTCTTCACCAACTTGATTGGCCCGGCGGTGGCGGTCGCGGCGACGCCGACCAACTGCATCACCCAGGACTTCCTGCTCCCGTAGCCCTGTGGCCCGGTCCGTCCAGGCCGACCGCCGAACCGACCCAAGGGCCGGGAATCCGGCCGATAGCGTGGCCCGTAGACCGATGGACGTGGACACCGCGCACGCAGCGCCGCAGACGCCGGCGGATTCCGAGTCCGAGGCCGAGGCCCGGGCTGATTGGGACATCCCGCCGATCCTGCGCACCCAGCGGACGCTCCAGGTCGTGCTCGGCCTCCTCTGGATCCTCGATGCGGCTCTCCAATTCCAGCCGTTCATGTTCGGCCAGGGCTTCGTCAACTCCTTCATCCTCCCCAACGCCACCGGGCAGCCCTTCGTCATCGGCGACCTGATCACCCACATCGGGCACTTCCTCAGCCCCGACATCGCCGTCTGGAACACGTTCTTCGCGCTGATCCAGCTCGCCATCGGCATCGGCCTCCTGTTCAGACGGACGGCCAAACCAGCGCTCGCGGTCTCGTTCGTGTGGGTCCTCGGCGTCTGGCTCATCGGCGAGGGCCTGGGCATGCTCCTGACCGGCACGGCCAGCGCCCTGACCGGCGCGCCCGGCTCGGTCCTCATCTACGGGCTCCTCGGACTCATGGCCTGGCCTCGCCCGCCCCGCCGCTACGCCCCCGATTGGAGCGACCGCCCCACCGGCATCGCCACCTCCGCCGCCGCCCAGGGCATCGGCCGCTCCATCACGCCGCTCGTCGTCTGGTCCGGCTACTGGTCACTGGCCGCCGTCCTCTTCCTGCTCCCCGACAACCGCACCATCACATCCGTGCAGAGCGCCATCGTTGGGATGGCGGACGGGCAGCCGGGCTGGTACGCCCACTTCCTGACCGATCTGGGCAACCTGTTCTCCACTTCGGGCACCCTGACGGCCTGGATCCTGGCCCTCCTCTCCGTCATCATCGGCCTCGGCCCGCTGATCGCCCGCCGCCCCGGCGTCTTCCTCGCCCTCGGCGCCGTCTTCTCCCTTGCCCTCTGGATCGCGGGCCAGGGCCTGGTGGGCAACCTGTTCACCGGCAACGACACCGACCCGAACACTGGGCCGATCATCATCGTCCTGGCTCTGGCGATGACGCCCACCGTGATCGCGTCGAAGGCGGAATGGCGTTCGCCCGCCGGCGACATCCTGCGGCGGATCCCGGCGGTCGGCGTCCTCGGCCTCGCCGGCCTCGGTGCAGCGCTTGCCATCGCGGCGAGCTATCCCGTCGCCCCAGCGGAGTCCACCAGCGCGGCCATGGGGGGCATGGTCATGGGCGGCAGCGCAAGCGGCGCCGGCGGCAGCGGCCCGGCGGCGTCGTCGAACGAGTCGGTCACGACGGCCACGTGTCGCCCACACCAGAACGGGCTGCAGATCTCCGGCCTTGATTTGGCCAACTCCCCCTTGATGGTCATGGGCACCAGCCCCGGCGCCAGCATGAACATGAACGGCGCGGACGCCAGCGCGGCGGCGGGCTTCAACACGACGAAGCCCAACTGGCACTACACCGGCCCCGCCATCCCGCAGGCCGAGGCGCAGCAGTTGTTGAACGAGGGCAACAACGGGCCGAGTGACATCCGCATGGCGGTGAGCGGGTGCGCGGCGCGGCTCACGTCGGGCGAGGACATCGCGGCGCAGCAGTACGTGCAGCAGACGAGCGCCGCCGTGGCGCAGTACGCCAACCCGTTCGAGGCGGTGGCCGCTGGATACGTCGTCGCCTCACCGACCGACTACCCCGTCGCGTACTACGTGAACCCGCAGATCGTGGCCGCCAACGCGGCCGCTCGGCGCACGCTCGATCCGCAGCACGTCGACGGCCTGGTTTACGCGGCCACGCCGTCGGGCCAGCAGGTGCTCGCCGGCGCGTTCTACGTCCTGCCGGCGAGTGAGACGTCGGTGCCGATGCCGTACGGCGCGCTCGTGCAGTGGCACCGCCGCACCCAGGTCTGCGGCTCGGGCACCGTCGACCCGGCCATGCCGCTCGCCATCACGGGCTACCCGCCGTGCGCGGCCGGCTCGGTGCTGGCGCCGACGCCGTACCTCTCGATGGTGTGGCAGGTGCCGGTGGCGGGCGGGCCGCTGGCGATTCAGCCGCCTGATATCCAGATTGTGGAGGCGGCCGTCATGGAGTCAATGGGACAGAGGAACGTCGGCTGAATTCGCCCCAAAGGATGACGGCCGACCGCCCGATTCCGCCTCAGGGCTGATCCGGCGGGGCCGTTCGCTTCCGTAGCCTGGAATGCATGGCCGCTTCCCCCGACGTCGTGCAGCGCGTCCTGTCCTGGGTCCGCGTCGACTTCGCCCCGGCGCATCGCCAACCGCAGTGGTGGCGCCTCGCTGTGGCCACCGTGCTGTCGATCGGCTTGTCGCTGGCGGCTGACGCCGCGCTGGTGGCGATCGGGACGCACCTGTATCCCGCGACCAAAGGGTACAGCCACTTCCAGTTTTCCGACTACGCCAAGCTGACGGTGGTGGGCGTGCTCATCGCGTGCTGCGCATGGCCCGTGGTGACGCGGATCAGCTCGGCACCGCGCTGGCTGTTCTTTCGCTTGGCGATCTTGGTGACGTTCGTGCTGTGGCTGCCCGATGTGTGGATCTGGCACAAGGGGCAGCCGGCACACGCCGTCGCCGTCCTGATGGTGATGCATCTCGCCATCGCCGTGGTCACCTACAACCTCTTGGTGCACCTGGCGCCGGTGGGGGCCCGGCGCAACGCGCGCGGGAGCCACGCGACCGCAGAAGCAGCGGCGAGGAGCGAGGCGACCGCCTCCTAGCGGGGCGCGATGGCGTCGACTTCGCGCAGCACGTCGTCGCCCGGGATCCATTGCCCCGCCGCGACGTTCGCCGCCACCTGCTCGGGCCGGGTGGCGCCGGCGATCACCGATGCGACGGCCGGGCGCGTGAGGAGCCAGCCGAAGGCGAGCTCGAGCACGGTGTGCCCGTTGCGTTGCGCCAGCTCGTCCAACGAGGCCACCTGGGCGAGGCGCTCGTCGGTCAGCTGGGTCGCCGCCCGGTCGCCCATGGCGGCGAGTCGGGTCCCCTCCGGCGGCGGTTCGCCCCGGTGGTACTTGCCGCTGAGCAGCCCGCTGGCGAGGGGGAAGAAGGGGAGGAAGGCGAGGCCCAAGCGCTCGCACTCTCCGAGGACGCCGCTCTCGGGCTCGCGGTGGAGGATGTTGTATTGGTTCTGCACGCTGACGAAGCCCGCCCCCGGGGGCGGCGTGGCGTCGGCCGCTTCCTGAAGTTGTTGGGCGTTGAAGTTGGAGCAACCGAACTCGCGGATCTTGCCCTGGGCGACGAGCGCGGACAGCGCACCGATCGTCTCGGCGATGGGCGTCTTCGGGTCGGGGAAGTGCAGCTGGTACAGGTCGATGTGGTCGGTGCCGAGGCGCGCCAGGCTGTCCTCGACGGCGGTGCGGATGTAGGTCGCTGACGCGCCGCCCTCGTGGCCCTCGTACGGCGCGCCGAACTTGGAGGCCAGGACGATCTCTTCACGTCGGGACCCGAGCGCCGCCCCGAGATAGGTCTCGCTCTTGGTCCCTCCATAGATGTCTGCGGTGTCGAAGAGCGTGATGCCGGCATCGAGCGCGGCGCCCACCACGGCGTCGGTCTCCTTGCGCCCGATGCGCATGCCGAAGTTGTTGCAGCCCAGCCCGACGACGCTCACCTTGAACGAGCCGATCGTGCGCGTCTCCACTGCGAGCTCCCTTCCGACGACCGGAACCAGCGGCCGCACCAGCTGCGCTGTACTGTACCCGGCGACTTCGGGTTGAGGACTTTGCGAGCGAGGAGGCAACCATGGCAGAAGGCGCAGTGGACGTGACGGTCGGTGCCGCACCGGACGTGGTGTGGGAGAAGGTCGGCGACTTCGGCGGTGTCGGGGACTTCTTCCCCGGCATCGACTCGTTCCGCCTCGAGGGCGACGACCGCATCATCGGCATGTTCGGTATGGAGATCCGGGAGCGGCTGGTGTCGCGAGACGACGCCACGCGTACCATCTCGTATGCGGTCGTCGACGGCGTGCCGATCGACAGTCACACGGCGACCATCACCGTCGAGCCCGAGGGCGACGGCTCCAAGGTCACGTGGGCCTACGCCGTCACCCCCGACGAGATGGCGCCGATCTTCGGCGACACGTACAAGGCCGCGCTGGCCTCGCTGGAGAACGCGTTCTCCTAGGCGCTCCCGGGCGGCGCGCCGCGCCGACCAGGGGATGGGTGGGCGCGCCCATCACTCGCCTACCCTGACCGCGTGACCTCAGGCGCGGCCGACACACCGACGGACCGCGCACCCCAGTTGCGCGCCCCGCTGACCGAGGACGTGCCGCGGATCTACCCGCGCCGGCTGCCCGATCCGACACCGCGCGACCTGCTGCGCCGCGGCCGCACGATCGCAAAGGTGGTGGCGGTCCACTTCACCCCGACGGCGATCCGTCAGCTGCGCACGATCCGCCAGGGCGCGCTGCCGGCCGCGCAACTGGCCCGCCCGTTGCGCAAGAGCTTCCAGGACCTGGGCGGGACGTTCATGAAGTTCGGCCAGATCATCGCCTCGTCGCCCGGGATGTTCGGCGACGACGTGGCCGACGAGTTCCGAGCCTGCCTCGACACCGGCCCGCCGGTGCCCTTCCCCGACGTGCGCCAACGGGTCGAGGAGGACCTCGGGCTCTCGCTGCGCGACGCCTTCGCCGATTTCGAGACCGAGCCCATCGGGACGGCGTCCATCGCCGTGGTGCACCGCGCCCGCCTGCTCGACGGGCGCGTGGTCGCGGTGAAGGTGCTGCGGCCCGACGTCGAGCACGTGGTGGCGACCGACCTCGACCTCATGCAGCCTCTGCTCGAGATCCTGGTGCGCCAAACCGGTGACCAGATGGCGGGCAACGTGCTGCAAGTCCTCGACGGTTTCCGCGTCCAGATCGGCGAGGAGATGGACCTGCGCAACGAGGCGCGCTCGCTCGTGCACTTCCGGCGGCTGCAGAACGAGTTCGACCTCAAGCTGATGGCGGTGCCCGAGCCCTACGTCGAGCTGTCGGGGCGCAACGTGCTCACGATGGAGTTCTTCGACGGCGTGCCCATCGACGACCTGGCCCAGGTGGCGGAGCTCGGGCACGATCCGACTCCCTTGGTGCAGGAGGTGATGCGCGCCTTCTTCCTCACGACGGTGCGCTGGGGCGCCTTCCACGGCGACGTGCACGCCGGCAACATGATGCTGCTGCGCGACGGGCGCATCGGCGTCATCGACTGGGGCATCGTCGGGCGCCTCGACCCGTCGACGCACCGCTTCTTCATCTCGCTGCTGTCGGCCGCCATGGGGGACGAGGCGGCGTGGCCGGTGGTGACGAAGCACATCACCGACGTCTACGGGCCCGCCATCGGCGAGGCCGTCGGGCTCTCGGGCGACGACCTCACCGCGTTCTTCCGCTCCGTCCTCGAGCCGGCGTTGAACCGGCCGTTCGGCGAGGTCAGCCTGGCCGGGATCATGCAGACGATCCAGTTGCAGATGGCCAAGGCCCAGGGATCGGAGGCGCAGCAGCGCAGCGTCCGGGCCATCGTGCGGCGGCTGCGCACCCAGCGCCGGGTGCGGCGCCTGGCCGACGAGTCGGGCGGGCTGATGTCGGAGTTCGACCGCGGCACCTTCCTGTTGGCCAAGCAGCTGATGTACTTCGAGCGCTACGGCCGGATGTTCGTCTCGGAAGTCCCGATCCTCAACGACCGGGCCTTCATCTCCCAGCTGCTCGCCGGGGTCGACCTGGGCGAGGGGTAGGCCAGCGGTGGGCACCTGGCACAGAACTGGAATCTGTTCTATTTTCACCCGGGGCCCGACTGGGCCCACTCGGAAGCGGGAGGGGAGGTGCGATGGCTGACGAGACCGTGATCTACAAGGCCGACCACGTGCTCGAGTACCCCTACGTGCGCTCGGTCGGGCCGGTGATCGGCGCCTTCTTGACCGGCTTGCGCGACGGCAAGGTGGTCGGCATCAAGGGGACCGGGGGGCGGGTCATCGTGCCGCCAACCGAGTACGACCCCGAGACGGGCGAAGAGACCGCGGGCGTCGTCGAGGTGGGGCCAGAGGGCACTGTCACCTCGTGGTCATGGGTGCCCCGCCCGCGACCCAAGCACCCGCTGGCCGAACCGTTCGCCTGGGTCCTGGTCCGCTTCGACGGGGCAGACACCTCGTTCCTCCACGTCATGCCCGCATCGTCGCCCGACGAGCTGTCGACGGGGATGCGGGTGCGGCCGCAGTTCGCGCCCGAGGCAGACCGGGTCGGCCACGTCAAAGACATCAGCCACTTCGTGGCGGTCGGGAGTGGGTCGTGAGCGAGCGTCCGCCGGTCACCATGATGGACGCGTCGACGCGCCTCGACTACGTCTTCACCGCGGGCGAGGCCATGAGCAAGAACCTGCACGGGTACGAGCAGGGCAAGTTCATCGGGCAGCGCTGCCCCAAGTGCAAGAAGGTCTACGTCCCCTCGCGGGGCTCCTGCCCGACCGACGGTGTGCCCACCGACGAGATCGTCGAGCTCGCCAACACGGGCACCGTGACGACGTACTGCATCGTCAACGTGCCCTTCGCCGGGCAGTCGATCGAGATCCCCTACATCTGCGGGCAGATCCTCCTCGACGGGGCCAACCTCTCGTTCATGGGACTGCTCCAGGAGATCCCGACCGACGAGGTGCGCATGGGGCTGCGGGTCGAGGCGGTGTGGGCGCCGCCCGAGGAGTGGGGGCCGACGTTGGCCTCGGTCAAGTACTTCCGTCCCACCGGCGAGCCCGACGCAGACTACGAGACCTTCAAGGAGTATCTGTGAGCCAGTTCCCCGCGCTCACCTCGGGCCATCGACCCGTCGGCGTGGTGTCGTTCGCGCAGTACGACAACGTGCGACGCGAGGACGAGCGCAACGAGGTGGAAATGCTCATGCCGGTGGTGGCCGAGGTGTTCGGCAACATCGGCATCACCAAGGACGACGTCGGCTTCATCTGCTCGGGCTCGACCGATTACCTCATCGGTGGGCCGTTCTCGTTCGTCGCTGCGTTGGATGCGGTGGGCGTGTGGCCGCCGCGGGCCGAGTCGCACGTCGAGATGGACGGCGCCTGGGCGCTCTACGAGGCCTGGGTGCTGCTCCAGGAGGGCGAGATCGACGCCGCCCTCGTGTACTGCTTCGGGCGGTCGTCGATGGGCGACCTGTCCGAGGTAATGGCGGTCCAGCTCGACCCGTACTACCTGGCGCCGCTGTGGCCCGACCCGACGTCGCTGGCCGCCCTGCAGGCGCAGGCGATGATCGACCAGGGGGTCGCGAGCGAGGCCGATTTCGCCGCCGTGGCGAGCAGGTCAAGGCGCTCGGCGCTGGCCAATCCCAAAGCGCAGGTCGCCTACGACCGCTCGGCGGAGGAGTTGCTGTCCGAGGACTACGAGGTGGCGCCGCTGCGTCGGCACGCGCTGCCACCCTTGACCGACGGGTGCGCCGCCGTGGTGCTGGCCGCCGGGGACAAGGCCTACGAGTGGTGCGAGCGGCCGGCATTCATCACGGGGATCGATCACCGGATCGAGACGCACGCCGTGGGGGCGCGCGACCTGGCGGCGTCACCGTCGACCCGGCTGGCGGGGGAGAAGGCCGGCGTGGGCCAGAAGAAGGTGGACGTGGCCGAGCTGCACGCGCCGTACGCGCACCAGGAGCTGATCCTGACGGGGGCGCTCGGGCTCGACGGGGGGGTGTCGGTCAACCCCTCGGGGGGCGCGCTGGCGGCCAACCCGATGATGTCGGCCGGCTTGATCCGCATCGGCGAGGCGGCGCAGCGCATCTGGTCGGGCGAGGCGGACCGGGCGGTGGCGCACGCCACGTCGGGGCCGTGCCTGCAACAGAATCTTGTGGCCGTGCTGGAGGGGGTGTGATGGCGGAGCGTTGCGCAGTCATCGGGGTGGGCCAGACGGTCGCCAAGTCGAAGCGGGAGGACGTGTCGATCGCCGGCCTCGTGCGTGAGGCCGCGCTGGCGGCGTTGGACGACGCCGGGCTGTCCTTCGCCGACATCGACGCCGTGGTCGTCGGCAAGGCGCCGGACATGTTCGAGGGCGTGATGATGCCCGAGCTGTATCTCGCTCCGGCGTTGGGCGCGGTGGGCAAGCCGATGTTCCGGGTCCACACGGCGGGGTCGGTGGGCGGGTCAACGGCGATCGTGGCGTCGCACCTCGTGGCGTCGGGGATCCACGAGCGCGTGTTGACGGTGGCGTTCGAGAAACAGAGCGACTCGGACGCCATGTGGGCGCTGTCGGTGCCCCAGCCGTTCTCGGCGCCGCTGCTGGCCGGCGCCGGTGGCTACTTCGCGCCGATCATCCGGGCCTACATGCACCGCTCGGGCGCCCCGAGTGACATCGGCATGATGGTGGCGGTCAAGGACCGGCTGCACGCGCTGAAGAACCCATACGCGCACCTGCATCTCCCCGACATCTCCATGCAGATGGTCGAGGAGTCGATCATGCTGTGGGACCCGCTCCACTACCTGGAGTCGTGCCCCTCGTCGGACGGCGCGGCCGCGATGGTCATCGGATCGGAGAAGGCCGCCGGGTCGGCGCAGGCGGCAACCGGGCGGCCGCCCGCCTGGATCCATGGCATGGCGATGCGCTCCGAACCCACGATGTTCGCCGGCCGCGACCAGGTGAACCCCCAGGCCGGGCGCGACTGCGCGGCCGCGTTGTACAAACAGGCCGGGATCACCACGCCGCGGGCGGACTTCGACATGGCCGAGGTCTACGTGCCGTTCAGCTGGTACGAGCCGATGTGGCTCGAGAACCTCGGCTTCTGCGACGAGGGCGAGGGGTGGAAGCTGACGCAGGCGGGGGCCACATCGATGATCGAGGGCGGCGACATCCCGTGGAACTGTTCGGGTGGCGTGCTGTCGTCGAACCCGATCGGCGCGTCGGGCATGCTGCGGTTCCTCGAGACGGCGCTGCAGGTGCGGGGCCTGGCCGGCGAGCACCAGGTCGACGGGGCGCGGCGGGCGCTCGGGCAGGCCTACGGCGGCGGCTCGCAGTTCTTCGCCATGTGGGTGGTGGCCGCCGACAAGCCCTGACGGGCGTCCGGGCGGCGCGGGGGCCGGCCGGTATGCTCGGCGGAGCCAATCCAGCCCTGACCAGGAGGTCTTTGTGAAGGTCGTCGTTGACTTCGACGAGTGTGCCAGCAACGCCGTGTGCATGGGCATCTTGCCCGAGGTCTTCGAGGTGCGCGACGACGGGTACCTCTACGTGCTGAACGAGCACCCGCCCGAGGAGTTCCGGGACCGCCTGCGCGAGGCGGTGAACGGCTGCCCGACCGGCGCCATCTCGATAGAGGAGGACTGACGCCGGCACGGCTGCGCCATCACTACGGCCGCCGGGTCACCGTATGACCGACGCCGTGGCGCCCCGGGTACGCTTCGCCCCGTCGCCGACGGGCTACTTCCACGTGGGGAGCGCGCGGGCCGCGTTGTTCAACTGGTTCTTCGTCCGGCGATGGGGCGGGACGCTCGTGCTGCGGATCGAGGACACCGACGAGGCCAGGAACCGGCCCGAGTGGACCGAGGGGATCATTTCGGCGCTGGCGTGGCTCGGGATGGCGCCCGACGAGGGGCCGCACTTCCAGTCGGCCCAGGACGAGGCGCACCGCGCGGCCATCGAGGCGCTGTGGGAGGCGGGCGCGTTGTACGCGTGCGCCTGCATCCGCGAGGAGATCGATGCGCGGGTCAAGACACGGGCGGCGGCCGGCGACCCGACGCCGGGCTACGACGGGCACTGTCGCGACCTGGGGTTGGCCCGGGGCGAGGGACGGGCCTTGCGCTTCCGCACGCCCGACGAGGGCTCGGTGCGGGTGGACGACCTGGTGCGCGGCGAGGTGGACTTCCCGCTGCGGGCGTTGGAGGACTTCATCTGCGTCAGGGGGGACGGGAAGCCGCTGTTCGCGCTGGCCAACGCAGTGGACGACCGCACCATGACCATCAGCCACGTGATCCGGGGCGAGGACCTCTTGCCGACCACGCCCAGGCAGGTCCTGCTGTGGGGGGCGTTGAACCGGGCCGAGGGTCGGGACCTGGCGCTGCCGGCCTACGCGCACCTGCCGCTGCTGGTGAACGAGCAGGGCAAGAAGCTCTCGAAGCGCCGCGACCCGGTGGCGGTCGAGCTCTACCGCGAACAGGGCTACCTGCCCGACGCGTTCCGGAACTATCTGGCGCTGCTCGGGTGGAGCCCCGGCGACGAGGAGATCCTGCCGGTGTCGACGCTGGTCGAGCGGTTCCGGCTGGACGACGTGCAGAAGTCGCCCGCCTTCTTCGACGTGAAGAAGCTGTCGCACTTCAACGGGGTGTACATCCGGGCGCTGTCGGTGTCGGAGTTCATCGACGCGACGAGGCCGTGGGTCGACCCGGCGCCGGACGAGTGGGCGCCGGGTGGGTGGCGCGACCCGGACACCGATGAGCCGGTCGTGTCGCCCGTGCCGTGGGCCCCGGCGCGTTACGACGCGGCGCGCTTCGGGGAGGTGGCTGCGGTGACCCAGGAGCGGGTGACCGTGCTGAGCGAGGTGCCGGCGCTGGTGGACTTCTTGTTCCAGGAGGAGGCGCCGATCGACGAGACCAGCTGGCAGAAGGCGATCGCGGGTGACGAGGCGGCGCCAGCGATCTTGGCGGCCGCGCTGGCGGCGTACGCCGAGTGCCCGTGGGACAAGGACGCGCTGCACTCGGTCACGCTGGAGATCGCGGAGGCGGCGGGGCGCAAGCTCGGCAAGGCGCAGGCGCCCATCCGGGTGGCGGTCATGGGCCGCACGGCGGGGCTGCCGCTCTTCGACTCGCTGGCGGTGCTGGGCCGCGACGAGACGCGCCGCCGGATCGAGGCGGCGCTGGCCCGGCTGCCTCCCGCCGCCTGATGCTCTTCGGTCCGCTCCGCTGGGCCATCCGCATCGCGCTGCTGGTGGCCGCGACGATCTTCTTGTACTTCGCGGTGACGCTGGTCCAGGTGTGGCTGACGTCGCGGGAGTACGACCCGCACCCGGCGGGCGCCATCTTGGTCATGGGCGCAGCGCAGTACAACTGCGTGCCGTCGCCCGACCTGCGGGCGCGCCTCGACCAGGCGCTGACCTTGTATCACCAGGGCTACTCGCACTTGATCTTGGTGACGGGGAACAAGGAGCCGGGGGACCAGTGCACCGAGGCGGAATCGGGGGCGCGGTACCTCGAGCGCAAGGGCGTGCCGGGTGGCGACATCCTCGAAGCGGGCGGCGACAACACGTACGAAAACATCGCCGACGCGGCGCCCTCGCTCGTGCGACGCGGGGCCGGAGTCGTGCTCGTCACGACGGACCCCTTCCACGAGGACCGCTCCATGGCGATCGCCTCGACGCTGTCGCTCTCGCCCTCTCCGACGCCGACGCAGACCTCGCCGATCACGGGGTGGGCGACGGTGCCCTACTTCTTGAAGGAGGCGGTGGGCGTGGGACTCGGGCGCATCATCGGGTACAACCACCTGGAGTGGCTGCACGACGCCTGAGGCGACGGGCGCGGGGCGCCGATACGTCAGTGGCCGATGGTCGTGGTGGTCGTCGTCGAGTTGGTGGGGCTGGGCCTAATGGCGAAGCTGATCCGGACGACGGTGCCCTGGCCCTTCACCGTCCCGATGCCGATCACGCAGGTGGGGTGGCCGGCGGTGCCGCAGTAGCCGTCGCCGACGATCCCGCTACGGACTCGGAATTTGGTGGAGAAGGAGCCAGTGCGGCTGACCCGGATGGCCTGGGCGTCGGTCACGTCGCAGTGGGGCGTGTCGGTGGACGGGTTCATGCGGCCCCGCACCGACGCCGTGCATTCGGTGGCGAACCAGGTCAGGATGCCGCCGCCGTCGGAACGGGGCAGGCCGTGGCCACTGACGGTCACGGCCTGGCCGTTGACCAGGTCGCGGTTCGGGGTGACCTTGACCGTCATGCCCGGGGACCCGACCGAGGCCGAGGCCGGGATGGGGAAGAGCACGCCGGCAGCCGTGGCGCAGGTGATCGCGGCGAAGGCGACGGCGGCGCCCAGCCCACGGGCGTGCATCGACCACCGGTACGCCGACCACCGGGACATGCCGCGACCTCCGAACCCGCATTCGTTTCCCGGGGAACCCCGGAGGTCGCATCATCGCATCGGCTCAGGGCCGTTTCAACGCGCCCCTGCTCACCGGGTCGAAAGGGCAGTCGGGAGCGCTCGGCTAATCTGAACGTCCACCCATTCGGGGGTGGTGTAATCGGCAACACGGCTGGTTCTGGTCCAGTTATTGAGGGTTCGAGTCCTTCCCCCCGAGCACGGCGGAGATCCAGTGCGCCCCGGCGCAATGGAACGCCGCTCGGCCCCATCGTCTAGAGGCCTAGGACACCACCCTCTCAAGGTGGCGACACGGGTTCGAATCCCGTTGGGGCTGCTTCAATTTTTCCTGGTCAGAGAGTTTTGGTTCGTGACCCGAGCTCGATTGGACCGGGTCTGCCCACCGCCTGCCCATCCTTCGGACGGCCGCCTGTCTT
>DASZLL010000060.1:0-16310 GCA_035552395.1 Acidimicrobiales bacterium | reverse complement strand
GCCGGCCCAGGGGGTGCGTTGCGCGGTGGCGATGGTGTCGACCGCGTCGAGCTCGGGCTTGGAGCTGCGGGCGGGCCTGCACGCCGGCGAGGTCGAACTGCGGGGCGACGACATCGGCGGTCTGGCCGTCCACATCGCGTCAAGGATCAGCGCCATGGCGGCGGCGGGAGAGGTGCTGGTGACCGGCACCGTGCGCGACCTGGTGGTCGGCGCGGGGATCGTGTTCGACGACCGAGGGCGGCACAACCTCAAGGGTGTGCCCGACGAGTGGCAGGTGCTGGCGGTGGAACGGGCCTGAGTCGGCGGTCCTGGCTGGGTCGGGATGCGGGGATTTGAACCCCGGACCTCCTGCTCCCAAAGCAGGCGCGCTGCCAAGCTGCGCTACATCCCGGAGGTGGATCTCGTTGAGGCTCCGCGAATCGTAGCTCCCCTTGCACAACCCAAAGGAGCTGCCGCGCCGGCTCACGAATGATCCAACAGGCCGATTCCCTCTTGGAGTGGCATCTGTAGGTACCGGGACGGATCAAGGCCGTCACTGTGGCCGTCATACTGTCCGCACGTCTACGGACAGCAGCTCCGGACGATCCGGTGCGGCAGAGAGGCATCGGCGCGTCGCCGACTGAGACCGAGCCGGAGCGCGGTCGCTTCCCGCGGGACCGGAACGGCCTATCGTTGCCGCATGACAGCGCCGGGGCCGGGCTGAAATGTCGGTGCAATCCGATCGCTCTGCGCACGTCCTCGGCTTGGACCCGCTCCCCGCCTCGAGCTGTCGCGCCCGCCAGTTCGTCTCGGGGCTGGCTGAGGAGTGGGGCCTGCGCTCGATCGCGGAGGACGCCGCTCTGTGCGCGACGGAACTGGCCACCAACGCGTTGCTCCATTCGACGGGCCGTTTTGTCGTCACCGTGCGGCTGATCGGTGCTGGCATTCGCGTCGAGGTGATGGACGGGAGCCCACGGCAGATCCCGTGGGCCACGCCCCGCACGGGCACGGCCAGTGATCTCACCGCGATGGGGCAGAGCGGTCGCGGGTTGCAGATCGTGTCGGCCATGGCAACGCGTTGGGGAGTGTTCAGCACCGTCGAAGCCAAGACGATCTGGGTCGAGCTGGACGGGGAGCACCGCGGCCCGCCGTCCGAGCCCATCTTGGTGCTCGAGCGGACGGACGCGCCGTCGGCGGGCGCCGTCCGGCTCCGGTACCTCCGCATGCCGACGCGGGCCGCCGTCGGGAGCGGGATCCAAGTCGAAGACGTCATCCGTGGCATCCAGCTGGAGCGGGACGTCTCGGAGCGCCCCGACGAAACGATTGCCCGGCTCGTCGACCTGTTGGACCGCACCGCCTCGATCCGCCTGGCCGGGCGCCACGCCGCGCTGCGGGCTTCGGCCAGGCGCAGGGCGCGCTTCGATCTGGCGCTGCGGGCGGAGGTCGAGGCGCTGGTCGCGCTCGGCGAGCTCTCGCGCTTCCTGCGCGACGTCGGCGACCTCCTGTCGGTGCCCGTCTCTCGGCCGGAGGACGCGGTGATCGAATTTCGTGAGTGGCTGAACGAGGAGACAGCGCGGCAACAGGCGGGCGAGCGGCCAGCGCCGTGCCCTCTCGAAGCCTGACGATCAGACCGCAGCCTTCGCTGTCGGTCGAGGTTCCGCGCCCTCGGGACGGTCTGGCCGAAGGGAAGCACCGGCCGAGTCTTTCTTGGGGACTCTTGGGCGACGCAGAGGAGCGGAGCTGGCCAGCCCAGCGACCCAGCCGGCCATCAAGCCGATCATCGGCACGTGCCAGTCAAAGTCGAAAGCCCCGCAGAACGCAAAGGCGATGAGTGCTCCGAGGGCGCACGAAGTGCCCAGGTCTGTCCTGCGCACAGTCCTTGCAATCATGAGTATTGCGATCACCAGGAGCGCTAGGCCCACCAACCCTGCGTCGTCAGCAATCTGCAGGTACTCGTTATGGGCAAAGTGAGCGAAGGTTCCGTTGCCGCCGACCAAGGGGATTACTCGATCCGGCCCTACTCCCAATCCCGGAGAACCTAAGAACTGGTGATACGCCGAGGACCATTCGGGATTGCGATCGAACAGAGAGGCTGAGCTGATCAGGCGCCGTGAGAGCTCGGAGTGCAACGCCGCCAGGGCGATGCCGACAACAACAAGGGCCGCGAGGAGAGTGAGTCCGACCCGCCTCCGGCTACCCAGAACGATGGGAACGGGCTTCACGACCACGCTCACGAAAAGACACAACGCGCCGACGGCGGCCACCATCGGTACGGGCTTCGTACTCAGAGCAGTAGCAACCGCGACGGCTCCCGCAATGGCCCCGAGGGTCAGGGGGAGCCAGAGCAACCTGTACCGAGCAATGGGGACGAAGAGCAGTCCCAACAGTGCGCCCAAGACCGCCGCTCTGCTTTGGGTGGCCAGCAGACCCGCCGCGCAGATACAAACGAGCCCACGGCTGTACCACCATCGCTCATTGAGTCCGAGCGCGACGAGGAGCGACATGGCCAAGATCAGCCCGGCGGCATTGGAATACGTGAGGGTGCTCGCCAGACGCCAGAGGTTTTGATCGGGTATGGCCAGGGGGTACGAACGCATCGTGACGCCGTAAAAACCGACAAGCGCCTCGAGGGCTCCAATCGAGGCCAGGACGGTCGCCGCGACATCCTTGTACTGAGGGTGCAGGGGCCGCACGGCGGCGAAGGCCGCGCCAAATCCGACAACGGCGGCACCGAAAGGGAAAACCGAAAGCGGCTGTCCAATTGCGACGGCGCGGAGGAACCACCACGTCGCCAGTGCCCCCAACGCGGCCAGGATCACCGTCGTGGTGAGATCCACTCGCCGCATGCCAACGACCAGGAGGACAAGGGCGAGCGAGCCGACGCCAACGACCTCGGCACTTCGTAACCAGAAGCCGCCCAGGTGCAGCGCACTTACGACAATGAGTGCGGCCGCGAACACGGGCGCTATCCAAACTTGAAAGGTCAGCGGACCGGCCTCTCGGGCGACCGCCTGAGTTGAGCCCTCGCCATTCGACACTGCCGCCATTGCACCGCCATTTGCAGACCCCAAGTCGTGCCAGTGTGTCGGCCGGACCCTGGGCAAGCAAGCACGGGACAGCCGATCCACCGTTTCGTCGTCGCGATCCGTCATCAGCCCTCTCGACGCCAGGCGCCCGGGTTCGCGGGGGTGGCCCGGAGGACGACCACTCCTGCAACGAGACGGCGGGGTTGCCGGCAGATATGCCCTTGGCCACCTGGATCGCTCACCCCCGTTTGTTCACGCTAATCCCCATTTGTTCATGTTGGACGCAACGGTTGCATTGTTGCAATGGCAGTGACTAGTATATCCACGCAACGTTCAGGCGGACGTTCGGCTGGAGAAGCCGAGGCGAGATCGGGAGAATTCAATGAGTCGGCGGATTGAAATAGTCCTGACGTTCACGGCCGTCTGCGCGGTGTTGAGTCTCGGCATGTATGCCGTCGACGCCGGCGGTGTGAGCGGGATACTCGGCAATTCCAGCTCGATTGGTGCCTGCAGCGACCTCGGAGGTCAGAGCACGGTCGGAGGTCAGAGCTCGGTCGGAGGTCAGAGCCAGCCGGGATGCGCGGTGGTCAGCGGTCGTGCCTTTGGTCTTCAGGTGAACGCCACAGTTGGAAATATCGCGCTGGTGAATCTTGCCGGCCTTCCTGACACCGGAAACGTGGTCACCGAGATCCCGGGTTCGTATGGGCCGCCGTGTGTGTTGAGCATTCTGCCTGCGTTGCTCAATGCCAATGTCTTGTGCGCCAATGTGAAGGTTGGCAACGACCAGGGCACGAGTACTGCGTCCCTGGCGTCGCTCTCGACGACGCTCTGGGGAGTGCCGAACATCGTGGCCAGGGCGATCACGGCGTCATCGACGACCTCCTGCACCGGATCGTTGGGATCAATGACCATCGGCTACCTGGCCATCGGCAATTCCGTCTTGATCGCCAAGGCTGAGGTCGTCAAGCCGAACACCGTCCTTTCCGTCGGCGGCTACAACGGCGTGGTCAGCGTGACGTTGGACCAGCAAAAGGCCTTTGGCGGTGCCGATCACGGCTTGACCGTGAACGCCCTGACCGTGCAGGTCCAGCTCAAGCCATTGGTGAGTGTCAGCGTCGTCATCGCCTCGGCGACCAGCGACATCGCCGGCTGCTGAGCGATCGGTCGGTCGTCGACGAGGTCGTCGAGGCTCCGGCTCCAAACGACAGGCTGGCGTTCTCCGATCTGCTCGCTCGATAGCATTTCGGGCCGTGCCACCGAAAGAACTCTCCCCTGCGCAGCTGATCGACGGCAGGATCAAGGAGCTCGGCGACTGGCGGGGCGACGTGCTCAGCCGGGTCCGCACGTTGATCAAGGAGGCTGACCCCGATGTCGTCGAGGAATGGAAGTGGCGGGGCGTCCCGACGTGGTATCACGACGGGATCATTTGCACCGGTGAGACCTACAAGAGCGTCGTGAAGATGACCTTCGCCAACGGGGCGGCGCTGAAGGATCCCTCCGGGCTCTTCAACTCCAGCCTCGAGGGGAACACGCGGCGGGCCATCGACTTCCACGAGGGCGAGAAGGTCAAGGAGAAGCCGCTCAAGGCGCTGATACGAGGCGCGGTGGCGCTGAACCAGTCGAAGGCCAAGAAGTAGCCCTCGGGATCACCGCGCCGGCCTCGTTTGCGCCCTTGGCGGCGCAGCACGGACTCGGCGCACCTTGTTGGGTCACAATGCGCCTGTGACTGACGTCGCAGAAGGGACAGGCACTCGGTCCACCGAGGGCTTCGTCCTTCTCATCCTGGCGTCGGCGCAGTTCCTCATGACCCTGGACAGCTCGGTCATGAACGTGTCCATCGCCACCGTGGCCAAGGACGTGGGCACGACGGTGACCGGGATCCAATTGGCCATCACGCTCTACACGTTGGTCATGGCCGCGTTCATGATCACCGGTGGGAAGATCGGCCAGATCCTCGGGCGCAAGCGCGCTTTCATGATCGGCTGCGTCGTGTACGGATGCGGGTCCGCGGTCACGGCGTTGTCCCCGACGCTCCCGTTCCTCCTCGTGGGCTGGTCAGTGCTCGAAGGTCTCGGCGCGGCCTTGATCCTGCCGGCAGTTGTGGCGTTGGTGGCGACCAACTTCGGCCCACCCGATCGTCCCCGGGCCTACGGGCTCGTGGCGTCGGCGGCGGCCATCGCGGTCGCGGTCGGACCGCTGATCGGTGGGCTCTGCACCACCTACCTCAGCTGGCGGTGGGTCTTCGCCGGCGAGGTCGTGATGGTGCTGGTGATCCTGGTGCTCTCGCGCCGCATGACCGACAGCCCACCGGTCCCCGGCGTGAAGCTCGACCTCATCGGCACCTTCTTGTCCGCAACGGGACTCGCCACGATCGTCTTCGGTGTCGTCCGCTCGGGTACGTGGGGCTTCGTGCAACCCAAGCCGGGCGCACCGCAGTGGCTGGGCGCCTCCCCCGTGATCTGGCTGATCTTCGGCGGGGCCGCCCTGCTCGCCGTGTTCGTCCTCTGGGAGAACCGGCGCCTGCAGACGGGGCGGGCGGTCTTGATCGACCCGACGATGCTCAAGGTCGCCGGCCTGCAGGCCGGGCTGACGTCGTTCTTCTTCCAGTACCTCCTCCAGGCCGGGCTCTTCTTCGTGATTCCGCTCTTCCTGTCCGTCGCGCTCGGCCTGTCGGCTGTGGCGACCGGCGTGCGCCTCCTCCCCCTCTCGATCGCCCTGCTGGCGGCGGCCGTCGGCGTTCCCCGCCTGTTCCCCGCGGCCTCACCCCGGCGGGTCGTGCGCATCGGCTTCGCGCTGCTCCTGCTCGGCATCGTCGTCCTCTTCATCGTGCTCGACGCCGGCTCCGGGCCCAAGGTCGTGACGTGGCCTCTTCTCCTGGCGGGTCTCGGCATCGGCTGCCTGGCCTCGCAGCTGGGGAGCGTCACCGTGTCGTCAGTGCCGACTGCGCAGAGCGGGGAGGTGGGCGGTGTCCAGAACACGTTGACCAACCTCGGCGCATCCATCGGGACCGCCCTGGCGGGGACCATCCTGATCGCGGTCCTGACCACCACGTTCCTCGGGAGCGTGGCCAACGACCCCGCCGTCCCGAAGGAGATGTCGTCCCAGGCGCAGGTGCAGCTCTCCGCCGGTGTGCCGTTCGTGAGCGACGCCGATCTGGGAACGACCCTGCAGAAAGCGGGGGTGCCGCCCGACACGGCGCAAGCCATCGTGAACGACAACGTGTCGGCCAGGATCAACGGCTTGCGGGCGGCGCTCGCCGTGTTGGCGCTTGCCGCCCTGCTCGCCCTGGCGCTGACCCGGCGGCTCCCGACGGTGCAACCTGGCACCCGGACCAAGGCGGATATTTCCGGCGAGCCCGAGTCGCGCTCGCCGGAGGGTGACGAGCTCAGGCCCGCCGCAGGGTAACGCTGCACCAGGCGCGCTTGCGGCACGTCGGGCACGTCATGCGATGGTCGAACCGCCCGCGCGGCAACCAGACGCCGATCGGGAACTGGAAGATCAGCAGGTCGAGCGCGCCGACGTGCGCGGTCTGGTGGCACTGCGCGCACTCGACGGTGAACGAGCCGCGTTCGACCAGCGGGTTGGCCGAGGTGGCCGCCAGGCTGTCGCGCTCGGGACGGGCGCCCGAGAAGAGCGCGCGCTTGCCCACCGGCAGCGCCACCGTCGAGCCGCCGGGTGCTCCCCGCCCTCCAGCCTCACCGGAGGACGGCACCCAGAACAGCGCGCGCTTCCCGAGCGGATCGGGTGATTTGTCGCGCGACGACCGGCTCGGCACCTCAGGCGCTCTGCATGGCGTCATAGACCTTCGTGGACAGGGCGCGGTAGGCGACCGCCCCGGCTGATGTAGGCGCGTGCTGCAAGACCGACCGACCCAACCCGGGGGCCTCGGCGAAGCGAATCGACTTCGGTACGGGCGGTTCGAAGAGCGGCAGGCCGTAGCGGTCCCCCACTTCGGACAACACCTGGCGCGAGTGCGTCGTTCGGCTGTCGAACATGGTGGGGATGACCCCGAGGACACGGAGCTTCTCGTTGGCGAACTGGCGCACGTCCTCGACCGTCTCGAGCAGCTGGCCGACGCCCCG
This sequence comes from Acidimicrobiales bacterium, assembly GCA_035552395.1. Classification (GTDB taxonomy): domain Bacteria; phylum Actinomycetota; class Acidimicrobiia; order Acidimicrobiales; family RAAP-2; genus Bog-473. Next base: position 9,223 of record DASZLL010000060.1, on the reverse strand, counting down.
ATGGCTGAGGGCCTCGCACTGCAGCGGCACGATGACCGCCTCGGCTGCCGTCAGCCCGTTGATCGTGAGCACGCCGAGGGACGGCGGGCAGTCGATCAACACGGCGTCGTAGTCCTCCAGGACAGGGGCCAGCGCCCGGGCGAGGACGTGTTCGCGTCCGGTCCGGCTGAGCAGGTGCACCTCCGCCCCGGCCAGGTCGATCGTCGCCGGGACCAGGTCGAGCCTCCCGTCGATGCCCGGAACCGGCTGCACCACGTCCCCCAGGCGCTCCCGGCGCACCAACACGTCGTGCAACGACGTGGCGAGATCGTCGGGGTCAAAGCCCAGCGAGTAGGTGAGGCACGCCTGGGGATCGAGGTCGATGACGAGGGTGCGGCGACCTTGCTCGGCGAGGGCCACGCCGAGGCACTGCACGGTTGTCGTCTTGGCTACGCCGCCCTTCTGGTTGGCAACGGCGATGACCTTGACCATCGCCAGAGTCTAGGACCGCCGTCCCGTGGCAAACCCGATTCCTTTTGGTCGTTCGGTCACGCTGGAGGTCGCCGTGGCGGCCGCAACGAATCGGCTGGATCAGCGGTAGGACGACTCCTCGAGGGCCACATCCAAGACCAGGTTGCCGAGGGCGAGATTCACGTCGTCAATGTGGTAGCCCCACATCGGTCCCAAGTCCGTGACCGCCGGCCGGCTGTCAGTTGGTGGTGCCACGAGGCGGTCGACCTGCAACCATGACGCGCCGCCGTTCTGCCTGCACTGGGCCGAGTACAGGTCGGGGAAGAGGATCCAGGGTGTGGTGACACCTGGGACTTCGTGCACCACCGTCGGGTACATCGGAACGAGGTCCCCGACCGCCGACGAGAAGGTGACGGGGTTGACGCAGGCCACCCGCTGCCCGGTGGTGGCCGTCTGCCCCGATTGAATGCTGACGCCCTGTCCGGGCCGGCCGACGACCGCATCAGAGCCGGGCTCGGACGGAAAGGTGGAATAGGCGATGACACAGCCCGTCTGTGAGGGCGAGCCACACGTCGGGATGTGTTGAAAGCTGCCCCCCACATCTCGCCCCGTCTTTACCTGGACGTTGCCGCCAAGGATGATCGCCGACACCAGGCGCTTCCGCAGCTTGGGCGACGGGTCGATCTGTGTCCGCAACAGCTTGATCAGCATGGCTGCGCCTTGCGAGTGCCCGATGAAGATCACCGGACGGCCGTGATTGTCGTGCGAGAGGTAGTCCCTCCAAGCCGAGAGCAGGCTGTTGTACGCCGTCGCGATTACCTCGGGGGTGAACGCCTCACCGTCGCCGAGGGCGGCCTGGGTGGCCTGTCGGTACATCGGAGCCCATACGTTGCACACCGTGGAGAATTGCGACGTTTGGCCCCCCGCGATGTCGGACTCTTCGGGTTGGATCGAGAGGTCGGCGTTGAGGCTCGACTCCAGCGACACGGTCGGGTACACATAAAAGCAGTCGAACTTCTTGGCGTGCGCCGTCCTGGTGGTCGAGAACGCGCTCTGGACACCGCTCGCCGCCACGCTGGTCGCGGTCCGGCTCTTGTCGCAGGGGTCCGGCGAGTGCCCCGGACGGCACAACCACACGGTGGACGAGGTCGCATGGAGGGGGCGCTCGGTCGCGGCGAGCCTTGCGCTTGTCGGCAGCAGGGTCGCCGCCGCCGCACACACGACCGCCGCCAGTGTGCCGGCTGCCAAACGAAAGCGGCCACCTCGTGCGATCGCGATGGGCGTGGTCATTCCGTCCTTCCTCTCGGGCCGCCGGCGCGGAATTGGCGCCAGGTTAGGGGCTGACCTTCGGAAAATTGGCGCACCCGGGCGAACGCTTACGATGCCGCGGCCCGGGCACGTGGACCGGACTCGACCACCGAGCGCCTAAGGTCGAGCAAAGAGCCGAGCAGTGATGCCGGTCGGTCGCCACCCCGGTCACCGCTCCCCCAATGACGGAGCGGAAGGATGGGCAAGGCGGTGGCAACACCCCGACTCAGCCAAAAGATCGTGGTCGGCGTCGTGTTCGTGTCGGCGATGTTCATGAACATCATGGACATCACGATCGTCAACGTGGCCCTGCCGACCATCGGCCGCGACTTCCACATTGCGCCGACCGCTGTCGACGGCATCGTCATCGCCTACCTGGTGAGCCTGGCCGTCTTCATCCCCGCGTCGGGATGGCTGGGCGATCGGTATGGCGGTAAACGGGTGCTCGTCGGCGCCATCGTCGTCTTCACTTTCGGATCGGTGCTCTGCGGCCTCGCCCAGAACATGACCGAGCTCGTCGTGTTCCGAGTGATCCAGGGTGCAGGGGGCGGCATGATGGCGCCCGTCGGCATGGCGATGCTCTACCGGGTGTTCCCGCCGGCGGAGCGCGTGCGCGCCGCGAGCATCCTCACCGTTCCCACCACGATGGCGCCGGCCCTCGGGCCGGTGCTCGGGGGATTCCTCGTGACGGACCTCAGCTGGCGGTGGGTGTTCTTCGTCAACCTGCCGCTCGGGATCGCGGCGGTGACCTTCGGGGCGTTGTTCCTCGAGCGCACCGGCACGAGCGATGCAGGTCGGCTCGACGTCCCAGGCTTCATCCTGGGCGGAGCCGGCCTCGGTCTGCTCATGTACGGCGTCTCCGAGGGCCCGCTCGAATCCTGGTCATCGCCTTCGGTTGTTGCTTCGTGCGTCATCGGCGCCGCGGTGCTGGGGGTGTTCACGATGGTCGAGCTGCGCGCCCGCCGACCCATGGTCGACCTGCGCCTCCTGTCGGGGCGGCTGTTTCGCTCGACGAGCGCCGTCATGTTCCTCGCCGCGGCCGCGTTCCTGGGCATGCTCTACCTGATTCCCCTCTACTTCCAGGACGCTCGCGGGTTGTCGGCGCTCCAATCCGGGCTGTCGACCTTCCCCGAAGCCTTTGGCGTCATGATCGGTGCGCAGTTCGCGAGCCGCCTGATCTACCCGCGCGTTGGTCCCCGGCGGCACATCACCGGTGGCCTGCTGGGGCTCGCCGCCTGCACCCTGGTGCTGACCCAGATCACCGTGACCACGAACCTGTGGTTGATCCGGGCCTTGATGTTCGTGCTCGGCTGGATGATGGCGCAGGTCATGGTGCCCAACCAGGCGGCCTCCTTCGCCATGATCACTCCCGATTCGATGGGCCGGGCGTCCACCTTCTTCAACACGATGCGCCAGGTGGGCAGTGCGACGGGCGTGGCCATCTTGTCGACGGTGCTCATCGGCGTGGGCTCGGCCACCGGCTCGGGCGGGACGGCCACCCCCGACATCACCGCCTACCACCTCGCGTTCTTGGCCTCTGCCATTTTTGCGCTCGTCGCCGTGCTCTTCTCGCTGTCGATCCACGACAGCGACGCGGCCGAGACGATCGTGCGCCGGCCCAAGCGGGTCCGCCCGGCCCCGGGCACCGTCGTCCCGGTTCCCTCAGGCAACGTGGCGTGACGCCGCGGGCGGTCTGTGTGTTCTGCGGGTCGAGCGCGGGCGCCAACCCCGCCTTCGCCGACGCCGCGGCTGCCGTCGGGAGCGGTCTGGCCGCGCGCGGCGTGGGGCTCGTCTACGGAGGGGCCTCGATCGGCCTGATGGGAGTCGTGGCGGATGCCGCCATCGCCGCGGGGGGCTCGGCCACCGGCGTGATCACCGAAGCGCTCGCCGGCCATGAGATCGCGCACGGCACCCTGAGCGAGCTCCATGTCGTCACCACCATGCACGAGCGCAAGGCATTGATGTCTTCTTTGTCCGACGCCTTCGCCATGCTGCCCGGCGGCTTTGGCACCTACGAGGAATTCATGGAAGCCCTGACCTGGGCCCAGCTCGGCCTGCACGACAAGCCGTGCGGCATCCTCAACGTCGACGGCTTCTTCGACGATCTGCTGATCTTCATCGGCCATGCGGTGGAGCAAGGCTTCATCAAGGCCCGGCACGTCGAGGATCTCGTCGTCGCCAAGGATCCGGAGGAGCTGCTCGACGCGCTGGTGGGGCCGCCACGCGGTCAGGCGCCGCCCAGGTAGAGGCCAGCGGCGATCGTTCGTGGCGGGCATTGTCACGCCCGCCACGACGGCTCAGCGCGGCGCCGGGAGCAGCAGGACGTCGCGCAATTCTTCGTCTTCGCCCCACTCGTCGAGCAGCGCACCCACCGAGGGATACGGTCGCTCTGCGCCGTTGTGCTTGTCCAGCAGCGAGGGCGTGTACCCGAGGTCACCGAAGTACCCGAGATAGTCGGCTACCGAGCGGCCCGAGACCCGCTGGAGCATCTCTTCCTTCAATTCGGTCGTGACGACGGGCCGGTCCCGCTCGATGATCCTGGTGGAGCCCGCGACGACGCGCCCTTCGGCCCCTTCGACGTCCATCTTCAAGAATCCCACTGGTCCGTCGACCAGATCGTCGAGCCGGAACGTCGGGACCACCACGCCGAAACGGGACAACAGGTCGCCGTCGTCGATGAGACCACCGTTGGAGCCGACATGGGTGGAGTAATAGGCCCAGCCGGGTGCCTCGTCCGCCGCCACGGGCAGAAGCTCGACGTTGGAGATGCCGTTCAACCGGAGCGACGACAGGAGCAGCCGGCAATTCTCGGAGTTCGGCTCGAGCGCGACGACCCGGCCACCTGGACCCACCAGCCGCGCCGCCAACAGCGTGAAGTAGCCGAGGTTGGCCCCGACGTCCACGACGGTCATGCCCGGGCGACAGTGCCGTTCGAAGACCGCGGTGAGGTGCGGCTCGTAAGAGCCCGAACGCAGCCCAGGGGTGACGGCCGCATCGGCCGCATCGCACAGCAGCTCCACGTCGCCTACCGGGCAGCGCACCGCGTCCTCGCCCCTCAGCTGCACCGAGAAGGCGGTCGGCGCGACCTGGTGCTCGATCGACCCGAGCATCCGTCGGATCGTCGACGCCTTGGTCAGGTCCCCCGACGCGGCGGCGTCGACCTCGGCGCGCAGCTCGTCGGGCAGGTGGGGGTAGAGCAATCCCACGAGCTCGTCGTACGACAGTCCACGCTGGGGCATTGTCCCCCCGAGCCGGTGGACCAGACGGTCCCGCCAGGGCTTGAGCGTGTCCTTTGCCGTGTGCCGCCAGCCGTGGCCGTGGCGTTCCTGGTCACCTCTGCCCATGTGCGGCCAACGGTACCTGGTGGCTCGGACCCCGAAGCGCTCCCGGGCGGAAGAAACGCCCTTGGCAGCAGCGCCCTTGGAAGAAGCGACCTTGGCAGCAGCAGCGCCCTCGGCAGGAATCGAACCTGCGACCAGCCGATTAGAAGTCGGCCGCTCTATCCGCTGAGCTACGAGGGCGACAGCAGAATGCTAAGCCCCCCTCGTCCCCTTGAGTTGAACGGAGCCCTGGTCCCGACGCTCCAGCGGGCTTGGGGCCACCGGGTCGTGTGCCACACTTATGCCCCTCGGTGGGCGTAGCTCAGTTGGTTAGAGCGCCAGGTTGTGGTCCTGGAGGTCGGGGGTTCGAGACCCCTCGCTCACCCCGAAACGCCCGGACTTGTTGTGGTTCCGGGCGCACCACGCGGCACCGGGAGGTTCGCAATTGACTGCTGGGACGAAGGGCCGCACGGTCCTGGTCACCGGCGCGTCGTCAGGCATCGGCGCCGCAGTCGCCCGCGAGCTGGCTGCCCGCGGCGACACGGTGGCTCTCGTGGCACGCCGCGTCGAGCGACTTGACGAGGTCCTCGCCGAGTGCCGCGTCACCTCGCCTTCGTCCGAGCGGTGGGCGGCGGACCTGTCCGACCCCACCAGCGCGGCCGAACTGGCCTTGGTGATCTGGGACCACTACGCGGGACTCGACGTGGTGATCAACAACGCCGCCGTCCCCATGCGACGCCATGTCACGCGCCTCACCATGTACGAGGTGGAGCGCACGATGCGTATCAATTACCTCTCGCCCGTCGCGATCTCGTTGGCCGTGCTCCCCCGCATGCTCGAGCGCAAGGCGGGCACCATCGTCAACGTCTCGAGCCTGGGTGGACGCCTCGGCATCACGGCCGAGGCGGCGTACTCCGGTTCGAAATTCGCGCTGGCCGGCTGGAGCGAGTCCGCGGCGATCGACCTCGACCACACGGGCGTCTCGATCAAGCTGATCCTCCCGGGCGCCATCGACACCGAGATCTGGGACCAGCCCGACAACGACGACCCGCTCTACGACGGCCCCAAGGAGTCCCCCGAGTCGGTCGCCAGGCCCCTGGTCGACGCGATCGACAGCGACCGCTTCGAGCACTACCTGCCCGACATGAAGGCGGTGATCGAGGCGAAGACCTCGGACATCGACGCCTTCATGGTCGGGATGCGCGCGCTCAACGACCACGCCGGCTCGTGAAGGCCCTGCTCTTCGGGGCGCCGCCCGACGAAGCCGAGGCACGGCCGGTCCCCGAGGACGCCATGGAGCAGGCGCTCGTCGGGATCCCCTTCGGCCTGCACGAGGTCGACGACGCGCGTCTGGTCCGTCCCGACTGGGTGGTCACCAAACCCATCCTCTCGGGCATCTGTGGCTCCGACGCCAAGCTCGTGCTGGGCGACTTCAACACCGGGGACATCGACAACCCCATGGCGGCGTTCGCCTCCCTGCCCCACGTTCCCGGGCACGAGGTGGTCGCCGAGGTCGTGCAGCTCGGCGACGCGGCCCGCGGGCTCGACGTTGGACAGCGGGTGGTGCTGAACCCCTGGCTCACGTGTGCGCCGCGGGGCATCGAGCCGATGTGCCCACCGTGCCGGGCGGGCGACCTGAGCCTGTGCTGGAGCTTCACCCAGGGCGACCTCGGTCCCGGCGTCCACGTCGGCGTGATCACCGGGGCGCCCGGGGCCTGGGCCGAGCGAATGGCCGCGCACGACTCGATGCTCATCCCCGTGCCCGACGGCGTCTCGAACGATGCCGCGGTGCTGGCCGACCCCTTCTCGGTCTCGTTCCACGCCATCGTCCGGCACCCGCCCCCGCCCCACGGCCGGGTGCTCGTGTACGGAGCCGGCGCCCTCGGCCTCACCAGCGTGGCCATCCTCACCACGCTGTACCCGGGCGTCGAGGTGGGGGTGGTCACCCGATTCGAGGCCCAGCGCGCCATGGCACTGCGGTTCGGCGCGTCCGCGGTCTTCGCGCACGAACCGCGGCTTGCCCTCGTGGAGGAACTGGCGGCGTGGTCGGGCGCCGTGCTCCACGCACCGCTCGACGGCCTGCCGGTGACCCACCCGGGCCATATCGACGTCGTCTACGACACCATCGCCAAGGGGGAGACACTCGAGGTCGGCGTACGCGTGCTGGCCGAACGCGGGCGTCTCGTCTACACCGGCGTCGCCACGCCCGAGCGATGGGAGTCCACCCCGATCTACTTCAAGGAGATCACGATCGCCGGGTCGAATGCCTTCGGCATCGAGGACTTCGAGGGCACGCGGCGCCACGCCATCGCCCACTATCTCCAGCTGGTCGCCGACGGTCGGCTGGACATCACGCCGATGCTCACGCATCGCTTCGCGCTGGAGGAGTGGTGGCCCGCCCTCACGGCGCTAGCCCGCCAGGACCGCAGCGGGGCCCTGAAGGTCGCCTTCACGCCGAACGGGTAGCGGGGTCTGGGTCGGGAAGGCCGCGGGCCCGGAGGGCAGGCGGGCCTACGCGCCGGTGCCGACCTCGCTGAACTTCTCGTAGCGGGCGTCGGCCGCCCGCGCCCAGACCGGATCGGGCTCGATCCGTCGCCCCACGGCGGACCAGCGGGACGAGTCCTCCAGTGAGGTCTCGAGGCCGGCAGCCAGGCGGGCGAAGTAGGCGGCGCCCAGCGCCGCTCCCTCGGGGACGGCGACCGCGTCGACCGGGAGGTTCGTGGCATCCGCCACCGCGGCCATCCAGGCGGTGACGCGCGAGCCGCCGCCGCTGGCGACGATGCGGGTGGCCTTGACCCCGGAGCGCTCGAGCATCCGCCGCACCACGAACCCGCTCGCCTCGTAGGCGGCGCGTTCGAGTGCCTCGCCGTTCGAGCCGATGTCGAGGCCGTAGAGGTTGGACCGCAGCGTATGGTCCTCGAAGGGGGTGCGCTCGCCGCGCACGTAGGGCAACCAGACGGGGACCCGGCCCGGCTCGCCGAGCCGGGCGTCGAGGCGCTCGCGGTCGGGCCCCGGCTGCGGGGTGCCGCGCAGGAGCCGTCTGGCCCAGTCGACGAACAGCGCGCCGGCGTTGGACGGCCCGCCGATCAGGAAGCGATCGGCCGTCGTGTGGGGATAGCTGATGAGGCCCGGTGCCACGAGCCACTCGTCGCAGACCGCCCACACGATGAGGGTCGCGCCGAAGATCACGAGCACGTCGCCGGCATGGGACGCCCCCGCCACGATCTGGTCGCACAGGGCGTCGATCGTGCCCCCGGTGATCACCGTGTCACTCTCGGGCAGCGTGCCGGCGGCCGTCCCCATCGGCACCACCATCGGCATCTGGTCCTCGCGCACCCCGAGCGACGTGAGGATGTCGGCGTTCCAGCGGCCCCGGCTGTGCAGAGCGCCCAGCGACGCCGTGACGCCGGTGTCGACGGCGGGCAGGCCGGAGAGCGCGTAGGTGGCCACGGCCTGGCAGGGCCAGTACCCCCTGGCGTCGGGCGCCGATGTCGCCGCCCAGCCGAGGAACCCTTCGGCGTCGGGCATGGCGCCCGGCAACAGCACCGTGTCGGCCGCCGCCGTGCTGGTGATCCGACCCTCCCGGTCGCCGTAGAGCAGGCCGGGCAGCTGCGGCACCCCCTGGCGGTTGACCGCGGTCAGTGACGGCACCATGGACGCCACGGCGACGCCGGCCAGGCGGTGGGACCCGTCGTGCAGCTGCGCGGTCACCTGCTCGAAGGCTCGCCGCGGGCCCGCGCGCCAGGCGCGCTTGGCGTCATGGCGGAGGATGTCGGGCTCGGGGCACATGACGCTGTGCGCCACCCGGCTGCGGGCCACGACCACCCCCTCGTCGTCGACGGCCAACGCCTTGACCGACGTGGTGCCCACGTCGACGCCGACGGTCACCGGGCGCGCCGAAGGGCTCATGAATCTGACACGGGTGTCATGATCACGACATTATGGACGACGCCCGCCGGCAAAGGAGAAAAGGACCCGCATGACTCCCCCACGGCAGAAGGCCTTGGTGACCGCAGCGGTGAGCGGCCCCGGCCTCGATCTGCTGCACCAGCTGGCCGAGCTCGTGCTCGACTCCTGGCTCGACCAGCCCACGCTGCGCATCTACAACTCGAAGCAGCTGGCCGAACGGGCGGCGGCGGAGGGCG
>DASZLL010000059.1:0-16578 GCA_035552395.1 Acidimicrobiales bacterium | reverse complement strand
CTGCACCACCGAGTCCTCGTCGACCACACTGCGATCGAAGCCCGTGTGGTGACCGGCGTCCATGAGGGCTCGGTCCTGCCCCCAGCGGTTGGACCGGTCACCGCTGACCGTCGAGAAGTTGCGCGGGTCGGGGTCGAAGTCCTCCCGTACCGCTCCGAACTCCTTCTGGGATACCGGTGCCGTGCCATAGCTCCCGAAGAACAGCGAGTGGTGGGTGTCGTCCACCGGAGCAAAGGCGAAGACGTGATACCGGTCGACGAACCCGGTGGCGGCGACGATAACGAGAGGGAAAAAAAAGTTGGTCACCCTGACGTAGGTCTTCCCATCATCCTGCTTACGAAGTGAAGCGGCTTGCATCCCGAACGAGGCGTCACCAGCCTCGTACGTCGGGATCTTGGTGAAGGCGACGGTCGCCTTCCCCTCGTCCATCGAATCGGACTTCTCGTCCACAACCTTGCGGGTCCAGCTCTGGTGCAAGATCCCCGCATGCACGGAGTCGAGGCCTCCTTCGAGCGCCTGCAGCCAGTTGACGGGAAGGGTCGAGAAGGTGACCGCGGTCTTGTTGCCGTGTTCGTCCGTGAAAGGCAGGTCCGGGAATGGAGGTGGATCGGTGCCGCCTAGCCACACCCAGACGATGTTCCCCGCCTCGTGGACCGGAAAGTGCGTCACGTTGATGCTCGCGCAGAACCGGTCGTGTCGGACGACCTGGGTTGGCGCCTCGACCACCGCGCCCGACACATCGGTCTTCCAGCCGTGATAAATACAGCGCAATCCATTGCCCTCCACTCGCGCTAAGAGCAATGACGCCTGACGATGGGGGCACGCCTCGGCGAGAAACCCAATCCGGCCATTGGGCGCGCGCCAAGACACAAAATTCTCGCCCAAGAGACGGACAGGAATGGGAGCCTCCCCCATGACGAGGTTGTCAGAGAGGGCAAACGGGATCCAACAGTTTTCCCGGATGAGGTTCCCCATCGGAGCGTCGCCCTCGACCCGTGTGATGAGCTCGTTCTCCTCGCGAGTCACCATTCCTCGCTCCTCTCGGTACCCAAATGGTCACGGCGTTGTCTGGAACAGGACGATCGCTTCTCGCAGGCCGGGACGTCGCACAGCGTATTTCGTCAAGTGACGAAATACAACCGGGCAGCATGGCCCAGAGATGCCGGACTTACGCTTGTGCTCCGCTGAGACGTTCTCCCTCTATTTCACGGATGCATCGTTCAACGAACTCGATGACCTCGGCGTGACCGATATCGAGGTCGAAAGCATTTTCGGTAATGAGAAAGCGAGAGACGGCACTGAGGAGAAGAACCATGGCTTCAGGGGATTGGGAAGCAGCGTTGGAATTGGATGTCTCGATCGCGCCAGCAAGTGCTGAAAGTTGCCCTCGCCGGAACATGCGCGAAGACTCAGCGATCTCTGATCGGATCGCTTTGCGGTGGTTGGCCAAGGCGATGAACTCCATGTTCAAGTCTCCGTTTGAGCGGTCCAACAAGAGGTCCCAAAGTGCCCAAAGCGGCTGAGGCAAGGCCAGCACTTCTTCTTGGCGCGCGAGGCTCCGATGGGCTCCCCTACGGAATAGCTCGATGAACAAATCGTCCATCGTTTCGAAGTAATAGTGGATCGCGTTGGGAAGCCCTGCCCTCCTGGCTATCCGTCGAGAAGTGACGGCCGCGTAACCCTCATCGAGCATGAGTGCTTCAGCGGCATCAAGGAGCGCTGTCCGCGTCGCTGAATCATCATTCGACCTTCGCCGTCCTGGCATCGCTCTCTCCTGATCCGCGTCCGCGCTACAACGCTTTAGGTGGATCGTTTCACAGCGGATCGCGCACCCCGAGGGCTGCCACTGCACCAATGAACTCGAGAAAGCAGAAGGGCCGACCCTCTCGGATCGACCCTGACCTGCGTCTAATTGGTGGCGGGGGGAGGATTTGAACCTCCGACCTTCGGGTTATGAGCCCGACGAGCTACCAGACTGCTCCACCCCGCGGCGAAGAATGCGTCATCCTATCGGGCCCCACGGGGGGTCGCCGCCCGGGCGGAAATCGACCAGGCCCCTAGAGCGTCTGTGCCGTAGGCGGAGGTGGAGGAGGTGACGCCGGGTCGGCCGCCTTCGGGGGCGGAGGAGGCGCCGGGGCTCCGGCGGCGCCGTCAGCCGGCGCGGCCGTGGTTGCCGCCGCCGCCGATTCGGGCGCCAGCGTCACAGGGCCGTGCTCGGACTCGTGCTCTTGCAGGGCGGCCACCAGGCGGTCGACGTCGGCGTCGGTCGACGGGGTGGCCCGGCCCATCTTGGTGGCGTAGAACGCCGCGCCCAGGTCACGCAGCATCCCCTCGGCCACCTTCTTGGACTGGGCCTCGTCGAGCTTCGCCTGGCCCTTCGCCGCCGCGTCCTTCGCCATCTCGGTGGCCGCCGTCGCCTGCGCCTTGACCTTGTCGAGCAGTCCCATCAGAAGCCTTCCTTTCGTCGCTTCGGCCCCGTCATCATGGGACCGCCGGGCGCAACCTGCAACCGCGCTACCGCCGCAGATGGACCCCGCAGCTTTGGCGGCCCGCGGGGCACGGCCGCAACGAATCCCTGGTGCTCCTTATGCCGGTGGCGCAGCCGCCGACGCCACCGTGGTCGACGTGGTCGAGCTCGTCGAGGAGCTGCCCTGCGGCTCCGTGCTCGCCGGCACCGACGACGTCGTCGTGGAGGCCGTCGACGACGTCGTCCCGGTCGTCTTTTTCGTCGTCTTGCCCTTCACCTTCGGAAGCGTCGTGGTGGTCGTGCTCGGCGGTGGCGTCGCCCCCGCGGCCCCAAGGACGTCCTGCGCCGAGGACAGCTCCTGGTACATCGCATTGATGGCCGTCTCGTACGCGCCAAGGTCACCCGAGAGCAACGCCTTCTGGGCGTTTTGGTAATCCGTCTGGGCCGCGGCAAGGATGCTCGCCAACGCCGAGGGCACCGTGCCGCTCGAGGACGCGCTGCTCGACGTAGGCAGCTGCACCTGGGTCAGATCGCTCATCACCGCACTGAGCGACGAGTCGATCTTCACGGTCTTGCCCAGGACGGCGATCACGTCTTGGAGCGTCGGCTGCGGGTTCGTGGGGGGGGACACGTAGAGCGGCCGGATGTACACCATGGAGTTGCCGATCGGGACCATCAGCGTCTCGCCCAGCAACACCTGGGAGCCACCCCGGTCGAGCAGGGTGATCTCCTGGGACACCGCGCTGTTCCCGGAGATCTCGGCGTCCGCGTTGGCTGGCCCAATGGTGCCCTGAGGCACCTGGTAGAGGTCTAACTGGGGATGCTGGGGGTTGTTGTACTGCCCCACCAACCACGCCGTCAGGTTGAGGTTCTGCGAATTGCCCGAGCCCGTCGACTGCGTGGCGGGGACGAACCCGTTCGAAATCGTGAAGTCCTGGTTCTGTTGGCTCGCGCCCGGGAGTGAGTAGACCTGGTATTGCGGCGACATGCGCGCCGGCGTCGTCGAGATCAGCTGGCCCTGATTGTTGTACGTGTTCTGCGCCAGCAGCGCCTGCGACTGCGGCCCGGCCCCCGCCGTCGGCGAGAGTTGCCAGGCATTGCTCGCCGCGTAGAACTGGCTCGGGTTGGTCAGGTGGTAGCGCCCGTAGATGGCGGACTGAACAGAGAAGATGTCTTCCGGATAGCGCAGGTGGGCCCGCAACGACGAAGGCATGTTGGACAGCGGGACGAACATGTGCGGGAACGCCGCCGAGTACGCCTGCAGAATGGGGTCGCTCGGATCCACGTCGTAGAAGGTCATCTGGCCCGAATAGGCGTCGACGACGACCTTGACCGAGTTGCGGACGTAGTTGTAGCTGCTCGGCAGCGTGCTGCCGACGGCCACCTGCTGGGTACTGGCGTTCTGCGAGTAGGGGTAGTTCGAAGTGCTCGTGTAGCCGTCCACGATCCAGTCGATGTGACCATTCTTTTGGTTGATCACGGAGTAGGGGTCGTGGTCGAAGCTGAGGAACGGCGCCGCCTTCTGGGCCATGGCGACCGGGTCACGGACGAACATGAGCCGAGACTTGTCGGTGATCTGATTCGAGATCAGCAGGTTCAGGTCGCCGAGTCGCAACGCGAACATCGCCTTCGTGAAGATGGACGAGAGCTGGACGCCGCCGGTCGCGTTCTTTCCCGTGTAGTGGCTCTCGATGTTGTTCCCCCTCTGTTCGTAATCGACCTCGAGCTGCTTCGAGTTCGCCACGACGTAGCCGGACAGTCCCAGCCCGAAGTAGACGTCGGGCTGTTTGATCTCCGGCATGCCCTGCGAGGAGGTGGGCGGCACCCCCGACACGGCGAAGGAGGGGTTGGTGTTGGTCGTCTGGTTGGACAGGTTGACGGCCGCCCCGTTGCCGTGCGTGTACTGCAGGTGCGTGTTAACCCAGGTCTGCGCAGGCAGGCCCGACGGGGAGATCTCCCGCACACCCATGAGCACCGGCGTGAGCGCGCCGCCCAGCGAGTAGCGGTCGACCCCGAGTGAGGGGAACGTGTAATAGGACTCGATCCCCTGGAGGCGCTGGAACGACTCCAACGTGATCGACGGGTCCGGGTCCCACTGGCGGATGTTCTGAATGGTGTCGAAGTTCTCAACCGTCTGCCTGGGCGTGATCGTTGTCGACGCAGGGAAATCGTGCGTGCTGATGTCTTTGACGTTGTACGCCGCCCGCGTCGCCGTGATGTTGCGCTGGATGTAGGGCGCCTCGAGCGAGCTTTGAGCCGGGTTGACCTTCAACGCCTGCAACAGGGCGGGGTAGATGATGCCGACCACGAGCGCCACGAAGGCCCAGATCCCGACCGCCAGCACCGGCAGCGTCCAGCCCTGGCGCCGGATGTTGAAGAGCAGGATGCCCGCGGCGAAGATCGACACGTAGACGAGGAGCAGCTCGGCCGGCAGCCGGGCGTGCACGTCCGTGTAGCCGGCGCCATTGACGTAGCCGTCCGACGAGTTCACCAGCGACCAGCGCTGCAGGACGTAGCCCGCTGCCTTGTCCAACGCCACCAACGCCAGCAGGACCGAGATGTGCGCCTTCACCGGCGGCCGCACCCGCGGCAGCCCCCGCTGCGGCTGGATCCCGCCGTTGAAGTAGTGGAAGACCAGCGTGACGGCGAGCGTCACGATAAGGATGGCCAGCGTCCAGTCGACGCAGAAGATGAGGAACGGCAGCTTGAAGACGTAGAACCCGACGTCCTTGTGGAACAGCGGATCCGTCACGTTGAAGTTGCCCCCGTGGCGGAAAAGGATCCAGTTGTTCCACTGGCTGATCGTCCCCGACGCGCCGATGAGTGCCAGCACGAGGGCCAGCGCCACGTAGATCCGCCCGGAGTAGGGCCGCACGTATTGCTGGTAGCGCCGCACCAGCTCGTCGTCCTGGGCCAGCACGATGTCGTGGCCGGCGATGCGATCGCACACCACGAGGTTCACCCACAGCACGGCGAAGAAGATGGCTCCGAACACGCCGAAGAGCCCGAGCTTGATCACGAGCAGCGTCGAGAAGATGTTGTGGAAGTTGACCGAGGAAAACCACAGGCTGTCGGTGTAGATATTCGCCAGCGACCGTAGCGACACCAGCAAGATGATGATGAGGACGATGAATCCGACGATCCACCAGCGGGCGCGGTGGCGCCGGCGCGGCGAAGGATCGGCAGGGAGATCGCTGGGGATGCGCACGGTGGGAGCCTAACTTCCGCTTCTCAGGGTCCAGCGGCACCGCGTGCCGGCTGTACTGCCCGAATTGTCCAGGTCAGTCGCTTGTCGGCGCCACGAGACAGCGGCAGCCCGAGTGGGCCGGTGGGTGCGCATGGCCGGTGGGGAACACGTCGGACGCGCTGACCGCGCCGGCCAGTGCGTTGTCCTCGCAGTCCGAGCACCCCGTGGCCGACGTGACGACCCACCGCAATTTTCGGTCCGCCCCCGCCGCCGTGACTCCCGCCGAGAACGCCTGCGTGGCGTAATCGCCGGCCACGCGCTCGACCCGCTCGCCGCGCCATTCGCGATAGGCCGCGCTCACCCGGTCGCCGACGTCACCGCCGCCGTCTTCGATCTGGCGCCGGAGCATGGTCACCACGACGTGGGCCAGTCCCGTCGTCGACTGTTCGATCGTGCCGTCATCGGGCGCGCCCCCTGCCCCGGCTCCGCCGAACGTCGCTCCGGCGGCGAACGCCTCGCTCAGCTGCCCGCGCACGGCGGACTCGAACACGGCCACGTGGTCCGCCTCGGGCCCGAGCAGATCGGGGCCGCTCATCGACGGCGCGTTGCGGATGCGGTCGAGCAACCGGTTCTGGTCGTCACCCAGCGCCCGCTTGACCGTGCGGCTGAGCCGCGCCGTCACCGGGCCGAGCAACTCGTCGCGCTGCGCGATCAGCCCGTCGTCGGGCCCGGAGGGTGGCGCATCGGACGCCCATCCTTCCGACTCAGCCACCGGCTCCACCACGACCACCGGCATGGCCTGCGTGGCGGCCTCGGGCGCGTCTGCCTCTGGGCTCGTCGCCCCGCCCTCCCCGCCCTCGCCGCCTCCCGTCACCGGGTCGTCGGTCCCTTGCCGGATGCGGGCGAAGAGCTCGTCGACCGACGGGGCGGCCGCGGCGGTCACCGGCTCGTTCGGATCGACCTCGCCCGGCTCGGGCACCGCGGCGGCCGCAGAGGACTCCTCGGCCTCGGCGTCCACCTCGATCACACGGACGGCCGGGGCCGGACCCTCCGCGGGGGCGTCGCCCATCGCTTCGCCGAGCGCGTCCTGATCGTGCGGCTCCTCCGGCCCCCCGTGGAGCCGGAACTGCTCGGCCACCGCGACGGCCGCCGCCCGCGCCTCTTCGTCGGTGTGGTCGAGGTGCGACAGGATGCCGTCGACCCGGTCGCGCACGCCGTGCACCGACGCCGCCATCTCGTCGCGTGCCGCGCGCAGCTGTTCGATCTGGATCCCGAGCGCGCGCCGCCGCGACGCCAGGTCTGCCAGCACGCGCCGGCGCGCCTCTTGCACCTGTTCGAGCAGCGCGCGACCTTCGTCCTTGGCCTTGCCGATGACGGCTTCGCCCTCGGCGACCGCGTCGGAGAGGATCCGCTCGCTCTCGACGCGTGCCTCCTGCTGCGCGTTGGCCACCAGGAGCTCCACCTCGGCGACCCGCTCGGCCGACGAGGTTTCGGTGCGTGACTGGAGCTCCTCGGTCTGGATCTGGGTTTCGCGCAGCAGCGAGGCCGCCCCTTCTTGGGCCTGGGCCACGATCTTGGCCGCCTCGTCGTGGGCGTGGCGCAGGATCTGCGCGCTGTGCTGGCCGAGCGACGCGGTGAGGGTGGCCTCGTCGACGATCGGATGCGCCGCCCGCTCCTCGGCCTCGGCGACCGCGGCCCGCAGCTCCTGCTCGCGCTCCTCCAGCGCCTCGAGGCTGCGGGAGACCGACTGCAGGTAGGACCGCACCTCGTCAGGGTCGAAACCGCGCCGCACGATGGCGAACGAGTGCCGCGCGATGTCCCCGGTGGCGATGCGGGAGGAGGAGATCGGGGGACGGACGTCTGCCATGAATCAGAAGCCTACGGCGCCGCCTAGGCCGGCACAGGATTGGTCGTGACGTTGCCCCCGAGGCGCTTCAGGATGCGCAACACCTGGTCCAGGTTGCTGACGGCGTAAACGTGCAGCTGGGGCGAGGCCTTCGCCTCGGCCGTCTTGAGCTCGACCTTGGGCACGAAGAACACCGTCGCCCCGGCGTTCTCCACCGCGATCGTCTTCTCGGCGACGCCCCCGACATCACCGACGTTGCCGTTCTGGTCGATGGTGCCCGTCGCCGCCACGATGTGCCCGCCGGTGAGCCGGCCGCTGCTCAGCTTGTCGATGATGCCGAGCGCCATGGCGAGCCCGGCCGAGGGGCCGCCGATGTTCTGGGTGTGCACGGTCACCTTGACGGGGAACTGCCAGTCCTGCTTCGTCTCGGCCTCGACGCCCACGAACGAGGTCTGGGTGATCGGCGGCCCGGGGCAGAAGGTGACCGTCGAGGTCTTGGGCGCCGGCGCCAGCGTGATCGTCTCCTGCTTGACGGGTCCGTTCACGAACGACCCGAACTCGTTGATCGAGGACTGCTCGACGCTCAGTGTCACCGTGGTGCCCGGCGCATGACCGGCGAGCACCTGGATCAGCCCGCACTCCGACGTCGTCGGCGTGCCGTCGACCGCGGTGATCACCTGCGCCACCTGCAGTGTCTTGGCTGCCGGTGACCCGGCGACGATGCCGTAGACCAATGCCCCGACGTTGGTCGAGTTGACCTTGTAGCCCAGGTGGGACAGTGCGGCCGCCGTGGCGTAGGACTGCGCCTGCGTCATCTGCAGGTAGCCCTGGTCAGTGAATTCGGCCTGGCTGGTGGACGGGCCAAGCAGGTCCTGGGTCGAGTAGATCTCGTCGTTCGAGTCGAAAAAGCGGTACTGCAGATAACTGAGCGCGTTCAGCTTCGTCACGAACACGTCGGTCAGCAGGATGTTGCCGGTGATCGGATGGTTGTCCGCCGACGGCACCTCGATGTACTGGGAGACCGGCGTCGCGTTCCCCGGCGTCACCACGTAGTAGTCGACGCTCTGGTGCGACGCCACCAGGCCCGCCAGCAGCACCAGCGCCACGAGGCCGACGAGCACCCAGGGCCAGCGGCGCCCCCGGCGCGCCCCGCCGGGCGGGGGCGTCGGGCCCCCACCCTGGACGTAGCGACGCACCGCCTCGCCGGGAGCATGAGGTGGTGGGAGCGGGGATGGGGTCGTCAAGGGACCCCCGTCGGCGGTCGCGTCAGGGTCGGACATACTCGAAGTCGGTGAACGACGATGTTGCCACGGATGCTCGGCGCGACCACCGCGCCGAGCGCCGCCGCCGTGAGGTCACCCTGGCCGGGCACCGGGGTGACGAGGGCGCGGCCCGCTCCGGCCTGGCCGACGGCGACCCCGGGGTGCGGGCCGCCGCGCTCGGGGCCCTGGCCCGCCTGGGGACGCTCACCACCGGCGACGTCGTCGCCGCCCTGGTCGACGAGTCCCCCGCCGTGCGCCGACGCGCCGTCGAGGTCGCGCTCGAGGTGAAGGGCAAGGGCTCGCGCTCCGCGCTGCCCGCGGCGCTCACCGAGGCCCTGGCCGACCCCGATCCCCTCGTCGCCGTCGGCGCCGCCTGGTTCGTCGGCGAACGCCGGCGCGCCGCCGCCGTCCCCCGGCTCGTGGCCCTGGCCACAGGGCACGACGACACTCGTTGCCGCGAGGCCGCGGTCGCTGCGCTCGGCGCCATCGGCGATCCCGCCGGGCTGGACGCGGTGCTGATGGCGCTGGCCGACCGCCCCACCGTGCGCCGGCGCGCCACCGTCGCGCTGGCCGGGTTCGACGATCCCCGCACCGAACCGGCCCTGCGCCAGGCGGCGTCGGACCGGGACTGGCAGGTGCGCCAGGCCGCCGAGGAATTGCTCGACGCGCCCCTCAGTCGTCCTGGGTGAACAGGCGCTTCAGCCGGTCGAACGATTGCAGGCAGATCCCCGCGCCCTGCACCACGCACTCGAGGGGTGTGTCGACGAGATGCACCGGCACGGCGGTCGCGTTGGCCAGCCGCTGCGTCATGCCCCGCAGCAGCGCGCCGCCCCCGGTGAGATGGATGCCCTCGAACATGATGTCCTGGGCCAGCTCGGGCGGCGCTTCGCCGAGGCACTCGGCCGCCGCCTCGACGATCGAGTCAACGTTGTCTTCGAGCGCGTCACGCACCTCCATCGGCGTGAGCAGCACCGTCTTGGGCCGGCCGGTCGCCACCTCGCGGCCGCGGATCTCGGCCGTCTGTTCGCCCTCGTAGGGCGACGCCGACCCGATGGCCATCTTCACGGCCTCGGCGGTGCGCTCGCCGATGGCCACGCCGAACTTGTGACGGACGAAGGCCTGGATGGAGGCGTCGAAATCGAAGCCGCCGCAGCGCAGCGCGCGCACGGCGACGACGCCCCCGAGAGAGATCACCGCCATCTCCGCCGTGCCACCGCCGACGTCGACCACCATGTTGCCCACCGGCTCGTGGATGGCCAGGCCCGCCCCGATCGCCGCCGCCATCGGCTGTTCGAGCAGATAGCTGGACGAGGCGCCGGCCCGGCGCGCCGCCTCCTTGACGGCGCGGCGCTCCACCGCCGTGATCGCCGAAGGCACGCAGATCAGGACCCGGGGCCGGTTGAGGCGGCTCACCCCCACCCGGTGCAGCAGGACGCTCAGCATCCGCTCGGTCACCTCGAAGTCGGTGATGGCCCCGCCGCGCAGCGGCCGCTCGGCCACGATGTATCCCGGCGTGCGCCCGATCATCTGCCAGGCGTCGGTCCCGATGGCGAGGACCTCGCGACTGCGCGAATCGAGGGCGACCACGGTGGGCTCGTTGAGGACGAGGCCCTTCCCCTTGGCGTAGACCAACGTGTTGGCCGTGCCGAGGTCGATGGCCAGGTCACGTGACATGGGGACTCATGGTACGGCCGCCTCGTGGTCCGACGGCACTTTCCTGCTTCTGCTCGGTAGCCTCGCCCAGGTGAGTGGCCCGCCCGAGCAGCCGGAAAACGGCGAACCGGGACGCGACGAGGGGGGCGCGGACCCCGACGAGCCCGAGGCGCGCCTGCGCGGCTGGATCGACCCCGACGACCGCCTGTGGCGGCACCCGAGCGAGCAGGTACCCGTCGTCAGGGGCGGACCGGTGCTCTCCCCGCCGGCCAAGCACCGCTACCGCGGCCCCCTGATGATCCTCATCGGGGCGGCCTCCGTTGCCGCGGTCGGGGCGTTCGTCGCCGTCCTGCTCTCGCCCTCCTCGCAGCCGCCGCTGGCGAGCACCGGCCACGACGCCACCAGCGCCGCCACCCTGACCACGCTCACCGGCCCCGAGCGCGGGGTCCCCTCGGCGGCCCAGACCGCGGCCAAGTCGATGGTGGAGCTCCGGGCCACCACGGCCCACGGCACCGTGACCCTGATCGGCGTCGCGGTGGCCGACGGGGGCCTCGTCGTGACGACGGCCAGCCTCTTGAGCGACGTGCGGAGCATCTCCATGGTCGGATCGGGCGGCAAGCTCGAGCGCGCATCCATCGTCGGGACCGACGCGGCATCGGACATCGCGCTGGTCGATGTGCCCGAGGACGTGCCGCTCGCGCCCTTCTCCGACGACGGCTCCCTCGCCGGCGGTGCGCCCGACACTGTCCTCAGCCTCGTCGCGTCCGGCGGCGGGCGGGCCGGCGCCCTGCACGCGACGTCCGGCGCGATCACCGGGGTCGCCACCAACATCGCCAGCGGTCCGGCCAACGGCATGGCCGCCATCACCTCGGCCCCCGCCATGGTCGCCGAGGCGGCGGGCGACCCGCTGCTCGACGCGAGCGGGTTCGTCGTGGGGATCCTGTGCGACCCGCAGTCGCCGACGACCTCCGCCGCCACGTTCCTGCCGACCCAGCTGGTGGTCGGCGTGGCCGACGACCTGCGCTCGGGGTCCCGGGTGGTGCCGGGCTGGCTCGGCGTCGCCGGGAGCGACGTCGCGGGCGGCGGCGCCAAGGTGGCTTCCATCTACGCGGGGAGCCCGGCCGCCGGCCACCTCCAGGTCGGCGAGGTGATCGTTGCCGTCAACGCACAGCCGGTGCGCACCTTCGCTGAGCTGCGCTCCCGTCTCTACGTGCTGTCACCTGGTGCCACCGCCAAGGTCTCGGTCCAGGGCGCACCCGGGACCGCGGGGATCAAGGTCGTGAGCGTGACGCTCAGCCGCTCCTCGTAGCATGCGAGGGTGAGCATGTTCGGTTCCATCGACCCTGACAATCCGATGGGCGGTCTGCTCGGTGACCTGATGAAGGTCATCGGGTCGGGGCCGGGCGCGGGCGACAACTGGTTCGAGGCGGCCCGCACGCTCGCCTTCGGCGTCGCTACCGACGACGGGCAGGACGACACTCCCGACCCTCTCGTGCGCATCGCGTTCGAGGAGCTGGCGCGGGTGGCCGAGCTCCACGTGGCGGCCGCCACCGGCATCACGCCGAGTGCGGGCACCGCCGGCGTCTCCTTCGAAGCCGTCGGGCCCGGACAGTGGTCGTTCAAGGTCCTGGAGGCTTACCGGCCGGTGCTCAAGTCGATGGTCGAAGCCCAGCAGCAAGGAGCGGCGGCCGTGCCCTCGACCGACCTGAGCGCGCTGAACCTCGAGGACGGCGCCGGCCTGGGCGGGCTGCTCGGGCAGTTCGCGCTCACCCTCGGCCCGGTCTTCTTGGGCATGCAGTTCGGGTCGGCCGCCGGGCACCTGGCCCGCCGCGCCTTCGGCCAGTACGCCTTGCCGCTGCCCTGGCCCGAGTCGAGCACCTTGCTGCTCGTGCCGAGCAACGTGGCGCGCTTCGCCGAGGACTGGAGCCTGCCGCTCCAGGAGGTGCAGCTGTGGGTCTGCCTGCGCGAGCTCACCATGCACGCGGTGCTGACGCGGCCGGGCGTGCGCTCCTCGCTCTCCACGCTGCTGAGCGACGCGTCCGCCCACGCCGCCGCGGCCCAGCGCAACATCGTCGAGCGCCTCGGTGACAGCATGGGCGACCAGGTCTCGCTCGAGGAGGCCCTGGGCGATCCCGAGGCGCTCCTGGCCGACCTCATCAGCCCCGAGCAGCGCAACATCTCGAGCACGCTCACGGCGCAGACGACGGCCATCGGCGCCTACGTCGACCACGTGACCGGCGGCATTGCAGAGACGCTCACCTCGTCGCCCGGCGCGCTGCGCGAGGCGTGGTACCGCTACCGCATCGAGGAGGGCAAGGGCGAGCAGGCCTTCGCCGGGCTGTTCGGTCTCGACGTCGGACAGGCCGAGGTCGATCGCGGCCGCGCCTTCGTCCACGGCGTCATCGAGCGCGCCGGCGAAGACGCGCTGGCCCGTCTCCTGGGCGACGAGCTCGATCTGCCGACGCCCGCCGAGGTCGATGCGCCCGGCCTCTGGCTGGCGCGTATCGGCCTGATGGACTGAGCGCTCAGGCGGCGAGCGTCAGGTCGTAGCGGGCGACCGCGGTGCTCAGGCGGCCCGCCAGCACCAGCAACTCGATCGTGCCGTCCCACTCGGGCGCGATGGCGTACACGTAGTCGGCCATCGCCTCGTCCGCGCGCACAGTGGCCAACAGGTCCACGAGGTCGAACAGGTGCTGGATCGTCTCGCTGCACGCCAGGTCCGCCGGGGTGAGCGTTCGCACCAGCGCGGCCTCGTCAGAGCTGAGCGGGCCGATGAGCCCCTGGATCTCCCGGACGATCGGTGCCTCGTCCAACGTGTGCATCTTCCCCACGGCTGCCTCCCCCCGCTGGGGCCCCCGGAGGGACCCGCAGTCCTTCAACCGCCACGGCGTCAGCCTTCCACCGCCGGGGTGTCGGCCCAGTGGCCCACCGGATGCAATATGGGTGCAGGCAGGTCCGGAGGCTCAGCCCTCGGCGTCCTCGCCGTAGTCGAGCACCCACTCGAGGGCCAGCTGCTCGCGCTCGGCGTCCCGCACGACCCGCTCGCTGTTGCGCCGGAACTGCGGGTCGTGCGGCGGGAGCAGGACCAGGCGGGCCAGGACCCGCTCGCGGAACTGGTCGATCACGTCGGCCGGCCCGTAGTCGCTCTGCACTTCCCAGTGCGGCGCGACGGGGCCGAGGTAGACCACGCGGACGTGGCCGATGGGCTCGAACTGCTCACCCTCTTCGACAACCTCGGCCTCGGTTTCCGGGGACATGGCACCTCCTGCAATTGGCGATCGCGGCCAGCGTACCGCTCAGGGCGCGGCGAGCGTCCTCCCTGGTCACAGCGAATTCGGGCGGCGGATTCTTACGAACTTCCTAACCGATGGCCCTATTCAGCCAAAGGGCACCTCTCGTAGAATGGTGCGTGAAAAGGGAGTAGAGCGATGAATACCGAATGGATGGCGCGGGGGAAGTGCAAGGAAGTTGCACCTGACGTCTTCTTTCCGAGTGACGGGATGGGCGTGTTGGCGGCGCAGCGGATCTGCGCGGAATGCCCCGTCGCCGAGCCCTGCCTCGAGTACGCGTTGGAGCACCACATCGACCACGGAGTGTGGGGTGGCGCCTCGGAGCGTGAGCGCCGCCGCATCCTGCGCCGGCGTCGCCTCTCCCACGCCGTCGCGGCCAAGTAACCGTCTCCACCAGGCCGGCGGGCGCCCGGCCGCCCCGCTTCTTCGTCACCCCTGCTGCGCCGCGTCCCCGGACGCTGGCACGCTGGGAGCGTGAGAGCGCAGGCGGACACCGTCGAGTGCGTGGTCAACGTCAGCGAGGGTCGTGACGAGGTCGTCCTCGCCGCGCTGGCCACGAGCGCCGGCCCCGCCCTCCTCGACCTGCACCGCGACCCGCACCACCACCGGGCCGTCCTCACCCTGGCGGGCCCCCCCGCCGATGTCGCCGCCGCCGTTCGCTCCCTCGCCACCGCCACCGTCGAACACCTCGACCTACGCGCCCACGATGGCGCCCACCCCCGCCTGGGCGTGCTCGACGTCGTGCCCTTCGTCCCCTTCCGCCCCGGCCACCGCCCGCCCGCCGATCTCACCGCGGCCGTCACCCTGCGCGACGACTTCGCCCGTTGGCTGGCCGGCGAATTGGGTGTGCCGAGCTTCCTCTACGGACCCCTTCCCGGCGGTCGGACCCGGACGCTGCCCGAGATCCGCCGCCACGCCTTTGCCCCGGCCGGCGGGCTGGCGCCCGACTTCGGCCCGGCGCAGCCCGATCCGCGCTCGGGGGCCACGGCCGTGGGGGCTCGCCCCGTGCTCGTCGCCTACAACGTGTGGGTCTCCTCGCTCGAGGTAGCCCGCCTGGTCGCCCCCCAGGTCCGTGGGCCGCACGTGCGGGCGCTCGCCCTGGCCGTGGGCGCGCGGGCCCAGGTCTCGTGCAATCTGATCGAGCCCGCCGTCTTCGGGCCGGCGCAGCTCTACGACGTGGTGGCGGCGCGCGCCGCCGACGGAGGCGGCGCGGTCGAGGGCGCCGAGCTGGTCGGGCTGGTGCCCGAAGCCGTGCTGGCGGCGGTGCCACGGGCCCGCTGGCCCGAAGTGGGCCTCAGTGACGAGGCGACGGTGGAGTCCCGGCTGGCCGCCCGCCGTACGTAGCCGGCAGGGCGCTGCCCCCGCCGATGGCCTTACGAGGCGCTGGCGATGTCCCGGCGGGCCAGGGCTCGGGCCCGGCGCAGGCGGCGGCGTTCCCGCTCGCTCATGCCGCCCCAGATGCCGAATTTCTCGCCGTTGGCCAGGGCGTACTCGAGGCAGTCTTCCCGCACGACGCAGCCGCGGCAGACCTCCTTGGCCTCACGGGTCGATGCACCGCGTTCTGGGAAGAACAGGTCCGGGTCGACTCCCATGCAGTTTGCTTGCAGCTGCCAGCTGCGTTCTTGGCGACCGTAGAGCGTGGTGATGATCTCCATCGACACTTTGGTTCGCCCCCCTTCTTCCTTCTTCGCCTGAGGTGGCACCGTTGTAGTTACAGCGATGTAAGCAACATCTTTGACCACCTCGGTACGGCGACGCAAGGCCCAAAATCCATCGGCGGGCAGAAAACGTGTGTTCCCCCGCCTTGTGCGGGTCTGGATAAGTGCACGGAACCCCTCTTCAGGCGGCGCTGAGGAGGAAATGGTGTGAGCAACCGCCCTTTGACGCCGTCCAGCCGCGTCGAAACGGCCAGGCACGAAATGGATCCGCGTCCGGCCGCCAGGACAGGCGCGCGCCGGGGACGGCGGCGGCCGGCGCCCGGCGGGGGTGTGTGGGCGAGACAGGCCGGCGGTGCTCGACCCGATCGGGCCTGCGTCCTAGGCCTGCTCGATGCGCAGCCGGTTGCCTGCCGGGTCGCGCACGGCGGCGTCGCGCTTTCCCCAGGGCTGGGTGATCGGCTCCTGGAGCACCTCGACCCCCGGCGCCGCGGCGATCTTTTCGAACGTGGCGTCGAGGTCGGCGGTGGCGAAGTGGACCGGGTACAGCTCGCCCTTGGCGAGCAGCGCGGCGAGGGCGTCGCCGTCCTCCTTCGAGCGGCCCCCGTGCGGCTGCGAGAGCACGATGCCGATCTCGGGTTGGCTCTCGCTGACGAGGGTGATCCAGCGGAAGCCCTCGTTGGAGACGTCCATCGTGACGGTCATGCCGAGGGTGTCGCGGTAGAAGGCGAGGGCAGCCTCGGGGTCGTCGACGGTGATGTGCACGGTGCTGAGCGAGACGGTGGTCATGCGACGACGTTAAACGGGTGCCGGAACGGATGCTTCTTCGAAACTGCGCACTTCCGCGCGCTCGGTGCCACCGGTCTTGCGCGGCCGCGTCAGCACCATCATCTGGCACGGCGACACGATCCGTAACTCGTCGTGGTCGCGGGCGCGGTACGCCGAGGGCGACTCGCCGATCAGTTCGGTGAAGCGGGCGGAGAAGGAACCCAGGCTCGACCAGCCGACGGCGAAGCAGACGTCCGTCACGCTCAGGTCGCCGCGGCGCAGCAGCGCCTTGGCCCGCTCGATGCGCCGGGTCATCAGATAGGAGTACGGCGTCTCCGAGTAGGCCTCGCGGAAGCGGCGGCTGAAGTGCGCCTGCGACATCAGGGCGGTGCGCGCCAGCGCCGCGACATCGAGCGGCTGGGCGTAGTCGCGATCCATCTGGTCGCGGGC
>DASZLL010000058.1:0-1527 GCA_035552395.1 Acidimicrobiales bacterium | reverse complement strand
TCTTCCACCCGGCCTAACCCGTACTTGTCATGGGTCACCCGGTCACCGGGCTCGAGCATCAACAGCGGGCGCTTGCTCGCCGATGCGCGAGCCGGCGAGGGGCGCGGCGAGCCGAACCGTCCGGCGCCGCTGACCGGCGCGCTGAACGACGGAGTGGGGTCGGTGCGCCGCCAGTCGATGAGCTCCTGCGGGATTTCCCGCAGGAACCGGGACTCCGGGTTGAGCATCGGCTGCCCCCACGAGGACCGCACTTTGGCCCGGCTGACATAGAGCCGCTGACGGGCCCGGGTGATCCCGACGTAGGCCAGCCGGCGTTCCTCGGAAAGCTCGGTCGGATCGCCCAATGCCCGCATGTGCGGGAACATCCCGTCTTCCCAGCCGGTCACGAACACCACGGGGAATTCCAGCCCTTTGGCGGTGTGCAACGTCATCAGCGTCACCACACCGGCGCTGTGCTCGGGGATTTCGTCGGAGTCGGCGACCAGCGACACCCGCTCCAGGAATTGCGCCAGCACACCGGTGTCCGGCACGTCTTCATCGTCGGGCGTGCCGACAGTCTCGTCCAGCGCCTCAGCGTTCTCCAGGTCGGTGGCGAATTCGTGTGCGACGCTGACGAGTTCGTTGAGGTTGTCCAGCCGGGCGAGGTCCTGCGGGTCGGACGAGGATTCCAACTCTGCGCGATATCCGGTGCGGCCCAGCGCCGCCTCGACCAGCTCCCCGAGCTCGCCGTCGAGGCGGCCACGCAGGTCGTCGAGCATCTCGACGAAACCCGCAATCGCCTTGGCAGACCGAGTGTTAAGCATCGGCACCTTGCCTTCGGCGGCGGCCTCCAGCGCGTCGGCGAAACTGGAACCGGTGTTCTCGGCGTACACCGTCACGCAGGCCTCGGCCCGATCACCGATACCGCGCCGCGGCGTGTTGAGGATGCGTCGCATGCTGACAGCGTCGCCTGGATTGTCCAGCACCCGAAGGTAGGCGACGACGTCGCGAATCTCCTTGCGCTCGTAAAACCGCACGCCCCCAACGACTTTGTACGGAATGCCGACGCGAATGAACACCTCTTCCAACGACCGCGACGAGTTGTTGGTGCGGTAGAAAACCGCCACGTCGTTGTAGGTGAGCTCGCCACCCGTGACTAGCGCGTCGATCTCCTCGGCGACGAATCTGGCCTCGTCGTGCTCGTTGTCGGCGACGTAGCCGACGATCAGCTCGCCTTCGCCGGCGTCGGTCCACAGCCGCTTCTCCCGGCGTCCCGAATTGCGCGAGATCACCGAGTTGGCCGCAGACAGGATGTTTTGCGTGGAGCGGTAGTTCTGTTCGAGCACAATCGTCGTGGCGTCGGGGTAGTCGCGCTCGAAGTCTTCGATATTGCGAATCGTGGCGCCGCGGAACGCATAGATCGACTGGTCGGCGTCGCCGACGACGCACAACTCTGCCTGCGGCACGCCGTCGGGGTCGTCGCCGGCGTCGCGGCCGACCAGTTCGCGCACCAGCACGTACTGGGCGTGGTTGGTGTCCTGATACTCG
>DASZLL010000057.1:0-51044 GCA_035552395.1 Acidimicrobiales bacterium | reverse complement strand
CATTCCTTCACGTTTGACGACCGCCGCATCGAGCAGCGTTCCGAGGCCGGCGAAGGCCGCGGCATCTGCATCGCTCAACTGGACGACGCGCTGCATCCGGATGTCGGGGATGGCCGCCTTCTCGAAGCGACGGTACATCGGCGATATCCGAGAGATCAGGGTGGAGGATCCAATCAGCTGCCAGCAGGATTGATGCGTTCCGGCGAAGAGCAGCCGGGCGAGGAGAAGGACGCGGTCGATGCGCGCCGACAACCGGCGGGCGACGCCGTAGATGTCACGGTCGTCCGAGGTGGTGCTCGTCACGATGAGTGAACTCGGCGGATCGTAGAACCGTGGGACGTCACGGTTGAGAGCCGAGGGTCCTGCCGGGATGACCTCGATCGCTCGGTGCAGCAGGTCGTCGGAGCCGCCTCCCTCGGGATAGATCGTCACGTCGCCGATCGTGACCGGCGTCGTGCCGGAGGGTGTGACCTGTGACGCCGCCCGACAGCACGTCATCGTGTAGTCGCTTGAGTCGAGGACACTCACCAGCTCGTCGACCGACGCCTGCACCGGTGCGATGTCGGCCTCGAACGTGTTTTCGCCAGCGTCGGCGCACCGAACGACACATCCTTCGAGGAAGCTGAAGATGTACGCGTTGGCGAACTCGGGGTGCGCCTTCGTGAGCGGGTCTGCGAAACGGTCTGGGTACGTGGCATTGAGGGCGGCTTCCAGTTCCGCGAACTCGATCCCGGTCACATCGGGTCCAGAGTAGTCACGCCCGACGTGGATGAACGGGTAGTGCCTCGGTGGTGGGACGAGATGGTCGGCGGCCAGTGATGGGAAGGCGGCACCGATGAAGGAGTGGGCGGCGGCCGCCATGGCGTCTCGTTCGCTCACGGCATCGTGTCCACCACGTTTGCCGGTTTGGTACTCCCATATCTCGTGGTCGAGCGCACGCTGGTCGACGTCGAAGTGCTCGGCGGCGGCTTCGACCAGGGCCACCGCTTGATCCGCACCGACAGCGCGCTCCTCGATGCCGAGGGCCGACGCAACGAACCGCAAGACCATCCGATCCGGCTTGACGTCGGGCAACCCGACGAGCATTCGCAGATATCGCCACGAGACGGCGGATCGCTGACCTGGAACGGAAAGCCACGCCTCCTTGACCTGCTCTCCCAACGATGACCCGTCGGCGTCGCGGAACTGCGTCGCCGTGTCCACTCCGAGATCATGGAGAGCGGACGCAGCGAGAAGGACCGCTTCGCCTTTTCGCGCGGCGCCGGGCTGGGTCGACACGCGATTGCGCGTCCCGATCTCGTCGATGAAGGCAAAGACACCCCCTACCGCCTCGTACAGTGCGAGCAGCTCGGGGAGCCCATCGCTCTCCGGGTTGCCCTGCCACCGTCGCCGAGCCCGGTAACGCTCGATGACCCCTCTGGTGATCACGTAGCGAGCGTTGATCGACCAGATGGCGTCGAGCACCGACAAGGCGAGGCCCTCGGGATAGCCCGAGAACGGTGCCCACTCGGCCGGTGGAGGAAGCCGCTCGTCGCAGGCGCGGATCATCTTCTCAACATCCGCGACATCCGGCGTCTCAGCCGTCATCGACGAAGCCCCTAATCGGATGGTGTTCGAGCAGGAATTCCGCGAACAACGGCACCGTGAAGTCGACCTGGCCCCGGCGCGGCGACCAGATGAGACCCTTCTGGATGAGGCTGTCTCGATGCGGCGAGGTCTGTCGCTGGTTCTCCGCGCCCCAGGCCCGAGCGACCTCCGCCGTCGCGTACGGCGGTGAGCCGAGTGACGCCATCGCCGCCAGGTACCGCTGCTCGGCGTCGCTCGCAAGGGCGAAGCGGGTCCCGTAGAAGGTGCGGGCCAGCTGTTCCTTGACGAGGTCGCGGATTTCTTCGACGTCGGCCATGGTGACGGTGGGGGCTTCGGCGGCGTTCCACAGCTCTCGGCCGTACTCCTGGAGGAAGTAGGGGTAGCCGGCCGCCATCTCCACCACGGCGCGCGCTGCGCCTTCGTCGAATCCGAGTCCCAAGGTGGCGGCGGGCTTGATCAGCGCGACGCGGGCGGCGGGGGTCGTGAGGCTTCCAAGCTCTCGGTACTCGAAGAGACGGTCGGCGTAGGGCTTCGCCCGCATCAGCCGTTCTTGGAGGTCAGGAAGCCCCGCACCCACCAGCGCCACAGGCAGGGCGGCGCGGCTCACGGCCTGGAACGCCATGCACACCGCGGCGAGGGCGGGGCTGTCGAGGTTGTGCATCTCGTCGATGAGGAATAGCGCCCCGCTGCCCGCGGCGCGAGCCGCCTCACCGATCTCGCGGAGCAACTCCACGAGGTCCTGCTCGGGGTCGCCCGAATCCGCGACCCCGGTCACGGCGTCCACGTCGAGTTTGAGCTGGACGCCGCCGGGGGTGAGTACGCTGAAGGCCTTCACGACACCGAGGGCGCGCTCGACCCGGTCCTTGACCCGATGCTTGCGGCTCATCTCGCGCAACAGGCGCGAGGCCATCTGGGCGAAGGTGGCCCGGAAGTCGGGCTGCGAGCCGACCTCTTGCACGTCGGTGCTGGCCCAGCCGGCCTCGGAGGCCAAGATGTCGAGTTCCATGAGGAGAACGGTCTTTCCGACGCCGCGTAGCCCGTAGTAGATGAGGCTTCGATCGGCGCCTGCTCCAGAGAGCACCTCGACGAGGGAGCTGAAGTCCTCGAGGTCCTTGTCCCGGCCGGCCAGGTAGGGCGGTTTGCGCCCGGCTCCGGGGGTGTACGGGTTATCCCGCCGCTGCACGACCGGAGTCTAACCCTTTCTAACTCCTGGTGACCCGACCTTAGAAACCCTTATAACCTCGGCCTCGATCCCCTGCCGGCGCACCCGAAGGCGGGGCCGCCCGGCCGGCCGGGTCGGAATCGGTCAGAACCCGGAACAGCTGCCCCGAGGCCGGATCCGGGTCGAGGTCCAGGTCGAGCAGGCGCCGCTGGAGGAGCCGCCAGGTGGCCCGGACGGCCTCGATCCTGCCCCCGCTGGCCTGTAGCGCCATCAGCCGGCGGTACGGCTCCTCCCCGTAGCGGTCGAGGTCGACCACCCGCTCCAGCACCGCCTCGGCGGCGTGATGGTTGCCGAGGCGCTCTTCGAGCTCGGCCAGGCGCAGATGGGCATCGACGGCCCGGCGGTGGAGGTCCTCTCGGGCGGATTCCACCCAGAGCCACCCCGACCCTTGGACGAGGTTGCCCCCACACACCTCGACGACACGGCGCAGCGCTTCCGCAGCGGACCGGTCGTCGCTGACGTGCACGGCGTCGGCCAGGGCGCGCTGGAAGTCCCACAGGTCGGACGAGACGATGTCGGGATCGAGCCGGTAGACGTCGCCGTACTGGTCGATGAACTTGGTCTCTACGTCGGCTCCGTCGCGCAGCTTCGTGCGGAGATTAGAGGCGGCCGTCCAGAACTGGCGGTGCACCAGCCTGGGGTCGGTGTCGGGCCACAATGTGTCCACCGCTTGCTCGACGCTCGCCCCCTCGGGCCGCAAAAGATAGAAGGCCAGCAGCTCCTTGGCGACGCTGCGCAGCCCCCGCCCGAGGGTCTTTCCGCCGACGGTGATCGACATCGGCCCGAGTACCGTCACCCGGACCGGCGTTTCTGACCAATCGGCGCGGCCGGTGCCTTCGGGCCAGGACTCGGCGGCCGGCGGTGGATGTTCCATCCGCTCGATGACCTCGGTCCACTCGGGGTTCTCCTCGCTGGTCGGTCGGAACTCGGCGCGGGCCAAGGTCCGCAGCACGTCGGCGGCTTCGTCGGGATCGAGCGAGTAGAGATTGTCGCCGAGGACCAAGCCGGGGTGACCTTGGGGCTGGACGGCGGCCACCCGACGTTCGTCGAGCTCGACTTGCACGGTCGCCGCCTCGGACGCATACAACAGGACCGTGCCGAGACCGAGCCGCGCCCCGGCCTCGGCGACGGCGCGCAGCCGGGACACCCACTCGGTGGGAACTTCGTCGACTACGGCGATCAAACCCGGGAGTGGGTCGACTGGGTTGGCTTGGCGGTAGGCGACGACGTCGTCCACCCTGGCGGCGTCGAGTTTGCGGGTGCGCCCGAGCACCTCGGCCTCGAGGACCCGAACCAGGTGCTCGGTATCTTCGACCACCCGGATGCCGGGCACCTCGCCCAGACCGGGCACCAGGCGCGCCATGGCCGCCGCGGTGATCAGGACCTCGACGGCGAGTGAGCCGCTGCGGGTGAGCAAGGCGACGACCCATGCCCGGGCGACCCCGTCGGCTCCAGAACCGCACAGTGAGACACCTCCGAGCACGGAGAGCATGACGACGACGCTCGTCACGTCGTGTTGGCCGATCTCGACGAGGTCGGGGCGCTCTCGATGCTCGGCTTCGTCCTCCGGAAGGCGCGGCGGGTCCTCGCTCGGGTGAGGTGGCGAGTCGTGTGCCTCGTCGGATTGGACGAGGGCGGCGGCGAGACGGCGGATGGTCGGGCCGAGCGGCGGTGGGCCAAGCGCCCGGCCGGGTTCGGGAGACGAGGGTCGGTAGCCGTGACGGCGCCGGAGCCGCCCGATGGCAACCGCGGAGAGAACTCCGGCCGCAAACGAAGCGGCGACCACCGATCCCGAGGGCAGCTCCACCGCCCCTCCGTGCACGGCCGCGGCCCGATGGTGCGATGTGGGCGCCGTGCCGTTGGGCTGACGGGGAGAAGGCGTCGGAGCGCTGGGTGCGTCGGTCGCCGCCGGACTGGTCGTCGGTGATGGCGACACAGGTGGTGACGGCGCGGCTGCCGGCGATGCTTGTGGCGGCGATGCTTGTGGCGGCGGTGATTGTGGCGGCGGTGATTGTGGCGGCGGTGATTGTGCCGGCGGTACTTGTGCCGGCGGTGCTTGTGCCGGCGGCGCAGGTGCCGGCGGCACCGGAAGGAGAAGCGTCCACCCTGGATAGATCCAGTTGGGGTCGTCGAGGGTGGCACCGCCCGGCTCAGGTCGGCCTTGGTTCAAGGCATAGATCTCGGTCCAGCGCAGCGGATCGCCCAACTGGCGCTCTGCGATCGCCCACAGCGTGTCGTTGCGTTGGACGACGTATGTCGCAAGCTCCCCGCCGCCAGAACCCCGACCAGGAGGGGTGGCGGCCGGTGCGGGAGCTGGGCTGGAGTCGGCGACCAACACCGTGGCGACCGCTTCGGGACGCCGACCGGTTGCCACTGCTGCGGCGAGCGACCGTGGGGCGGTTGCGGGGCGAGGAGCCAGGGCGACGGCTGCCACGACGATCGCGGCCAGCAGCGGGCCGATCACGGGCTGAAGACGGCCGATGACGGCGACATGACGGGCTTTTCGCCCGCGAATGGCCGCGTCCAGCTCGACCATGACCGAGGCGACGACGATCGCCCACGCCAGCCACACGACGCAGGCAAGAGCCTTGAGCAGGGTGCTGTCCGCGATGCCGTGCCGGCTCAAGTCACCGCTGACCTTTGACCAGCTGGGGATCTGGTGCGGAAGGGGCCAGCCGACGAAGTGCCACAGCGCCCAGGGCACGCCAGCCACGAGCGCACCGAGGGCGAGGAGGGCGAAGAGACCCTTCGAGACGGTTGCGGCTCGGCTCACGGCGCGGCTCCTTCGGCTTGGGGTGCGGTGACACCGTGCTCGGCCAGGGCGCTCCCGCTCCCGGTGACCGTGAGATGGCCAAGTCCGGCGACGGAGAGGATCTGCATCGGTTGAGAAATCGACACGGTGACGACAACGTCGTCACCGTTGACGGCGACCGTGCCGGTGTTTCCCGTCTTTGCCAGATAGGCCTCGGCGGCCTGAGTGGCTGCGGCGGGATCCAAGACGACCTGTCCGCTCGAGCGGAAGAGCGGGAGGTCGATGGCTTGGGCGCCCGCTCGCGCTGCGGCTTGCGCCTCGTCGATCGCTTGAACCTTGGCCGCGAGGGTGAGGCCGCCGTCGATCACGAGACCGGCCAGGAGCAACAGGGCGAAGGTGAAGATGACGACGAAGGCGGTCACCATGCCCGATTCGTCACGCTCACGGCGTCGGCGCCACCGCGCGACGCTCATCCCGAGACGCTCCGATAGGCGTCGATCGGCTCGACGAATCGGTTGGAGAGCGTCTCGGTCACTGGCAGGTGCAGGCCGGTCAGGGTGGAGAGATCCACGGCGCACGACACCGTCACCGCCACCGATCCGCCCGGGGCGAAGTCCGTGGTGTCGACGGAGACGGCCAGATGGGCGCAGGTGACGTGCTGGGAGCTGAGCGCCGAGGACGCGCTCTGTTGCGCGGCCGCGGTGGCCTGCGTCGGGTTGAGCGCGATCGAGGCAGCGCGCGCGGCCTGGGCCGCCGCGCCGTCGACCTCGATGCGGGCCCCGGCGAGCCGGCCGAGGGCGACGACGAAGAGCAAGAAGAGGATCAGAAGCGGGGTGAGGATTACGAGCTCGGCCGTGGCCGAGCCCTCCTCGCCCCGCCCGCGTCGACCAAGCGGCCTCATGGCCCAGCGCCCGTGGTGAAGCGCTCGGTTGGACCGGTGGCGGTCGAGTGGACCGGCAAGGACAAGAACGGCAGCACGCCCTCGGCCTGGCCGGTGACCACGACGGTGGTGGTGAGTGCCCCTCTCGTCGCGCTCACGTTGGGGCGGACGAGCACGCCCGAGCCGACCTGAGCAAGAACGTTGTCGGCTTGGGTGGTTGCCGCCTGGGCGGTGCCGCCTTGGACGCGCCCGGCTGCGAGCCCCTGTTGGGCGGTCGCCTGGGCGACATGGACGGCGTGCTCCCACAGGGCGAACTGGACGACGCCCAAAATGAGGAGCAACAGCAGCGGCGTGGCGATCACGAGTTCGGCCGTGACCGAGCCCCGCTCGCCGAACCGTCGCTCACCAGGCGCCGACGCCCCTGCGCTGGACCGATGCGCCACCATGGCAGCTCAGTTCCCCGAGCCACCCGTTTGGATGTTGTGGGCGGTGGCGAGCACCTTGGCGGCGATGATGCCGACGGCGGTGATCGCCATGACGACCAGCAGGGCGATCACGACAACCGCCTCGGTCGAGTAGCCGGCCTCCGGTTGAGCGCGCGCCGCGGCGAGGCGGCCTCGCAGGAGAGCCATCAGCTGGCGGATCAAATGGAACTCTAAGAACACGACACTCCTTCTCCTTTTAATTGGGGGATTGTGATGGTTGGGTTCTCACAGGCCGGCCAGCACCCGTTCGATGGCCGGGAAGGCGATGAAGCACAAGAACCCGGCGAAGAGCAGCACGACCGGCAGGCTCATGCGCTCGGTGGCAGCCTGGGCGGCCGACTCGGCCTCGGCGAGCTGGTGGGTGCGAAGCGAGACCGCCTTGGCGCCGAGAGAGGCACGCACCTTGGCGCCTTCGGATCCGGCCAGCCCGACGCTGGCAGCCAGTTCGCCCAGCTCGCTGATACCGATCATGCGGCCCAGGCGGTCGAGGGCAAGCCACGGGCTCTCCCGCGCCATGCGCGCCTCGTTGAGACTGCGGCGCAGCTCGTCGAAGGCCCAACCTTCGCCGACGCTCGCGGCGTCGACCAGCGCCGTTTCCACCCCGCCCCCGCCGGCCAGGGCGATCACGACCAGATCGAGGAAGCTGCCGAGGGCGTGGCGGAAGTCGCGTCGACGAGCCTGGGCCTCGGCGTGGATGCCGAGGTCAGGCAGGAAGAAGCCGCCCACGGCGAGGAGCACCGAGGCCCA
The DNA here is from genome assembly GCA_035552395.1 of Acidimicrobiales bacterium. Lineage (GTDB taxonomy): Bacteria > Actinomycetota > Acidimicrobiia > Acidimicrobiales > RAAP-2 > Bog-473. The sequence continues at coordinate 43,371 of DASZLL010000057.1, read as the reverse complement.
CAGTGGGATGACAAGCGGCAGCACTGCACCACCCAGGGCCAGCAGGCCGGCGCAGGCGGGGGCGAGGAGGAGACCGAGGAGGGCAAGAGTGACCTTCTCGGCCAGGTGGCGTTCGGGACTCCTCCCGAGCACGGCCAGGTCTCGTCGTACTCCTGTCCAAAGGAGCGCCTCTAGTCGGTCTCGCCCGATCACCCGAGCCAGGGGAAGGCCTAAGCGAGCGGCGAACCCACCGCTGTCTCCGACGGTGATCACCGGCTCGGGTTCGGGGACGCGGCGCAGGTGGGCCAAGGCGTCGGCCAGTGACGGCAGCGGTGGCGCAACGCCCCGGACGATAAGAAGGATTCCGGCGCCCACGCCTGCGCCGAGAACGAGCGCGGCGATCACCGTGTCGCCTCTATCGCCGACGGCGCTGTGCACAGCAGGCGAGCCGGTTCGACCGGTCTCGTGATCTTGGCCAGCCACACGAAGGCGGCCGCGAACAGACCACCTACGACCAAGAGGACGAACTGGCCGAGCGGACTCGAATATGAGGCGAGGTAGCCACCGTTGAGCACCACCAGGAACAGGGCGAGTCCGAGGGTCACCCCCACGATCACCTTGACCGACGTGCGTGTCCGCGCTCGGGCGGCTTCGACGCGCAGCCGCATGGCGGCCTGGTCTCGGGCCGAGGCGGCCAGGATGCCGAGCAGCTCGCCGAGGCGGCTGGCTTGGTGCTCGGCCGCCAGCAAGAGGGCGGCAACGACCAGGTCGCAGGTGGGATCGGCGACCTCGTCGGCGAACGCACGCAGCGCCGGCGCCAAGCGCTCACGCTCGAGGCGGGCGGCTAGGGTCGCCACCTCGTGTCGGATCGGGAGCGGGGCGACCGGCGCCGACGCGGTGATCGCCTGCTCCAGTCCGGCCGCGCCGGCCATGGTGTCCCTCAGCATCTCGGCCCAGCCGGCCACCGCTTCGACCCTCGCGATGAGCCGCGCCTGGGTCTTGGACTCGGCGAAGAGCTGGGGGACCCCGATGCAGGCAGCCGCAGCCAGCAGCGCGGCGACCGGCCACCCCGTGCCCGCCCCGACGACGACCGCCGCGCCCACCGCGATGGCGAAGCGAACGGTGTGGCCTTCGAGCCGGCGCCGGTTCCACCGCCGCGCCGTATGACGCGGCTCGCCGCCGCGCAGCCCGAGGACGACGAGGAGCGCCCCGAGGCCGGCCCCGGCGCCGAGGAGCACGCCCAACGCCGTCACCGCTCCCACCACCCACCGGGGCGCCCAAGCACGTCGGGGTCGAAGCCGACCTGGATCAGCTCGTCCATGGTCTCGGCGCGCAGCGGCACCCCGGGGACGGCCCGGCCGTCGGGTCCGGGCCGGAATACCTCGTTGGAGACGACCATCGCCCCGTCCGCGTCCACCACCTCGCGCACCGAGGAGACGAACCGACGACCGGCGGGGTCTTGGGCGATGAAGATCACCATGTCGACGGCGTTCGCCACGAGCAGGTTCGTGGCTTCGAGCGGCAGGCGTTCGGAAGCTTGAACGGCGTAGGTGGCGAGCTTGGAGAACACGCCCTTGGAGCTCGACGCGTGGATGGTGGTCATCGAGCCGTCGGTGCCTTGCGACATGGCGTTCAAGAGGGCGAGCACCTCTTCGCCGCGCGACTCGCCGACGATGACGCGATCGGGCGAGAGCCGCAGCGCCCAGCGCACCAGTTCGGCCAAGCCGATGCCGCCTTGGCCCTCGAGATTCGGCTCGCGAGCCTCGAGGGCCACCACGTCGGGGTGCAGCTCGGGGAAGCGCTCCAGTCCGAGCTCCAAGGAGTCTTCGATGGTGACGAGACGCTCCCACGGCGCGATGTCGGCGGCCATGGCGCGGAGCAGCGTCGTCTTGCCCGCCCCAGTCCCTCCGCAGATGATGCAGGACTTGCGAGCCAGCATGAGGCAGCGCAACAGCTCACGCAGCGCCAGGTCCATCGTGCCCATGGCGATGAGGTCGTCGCAGGTCACCTTCAAGTAGCGGTGCCGGCGGATGGAGAGGCTTGGCCGGGCGCACACCGCCATCACGGCGAACAGCCGCGAGCCGTCGGGCAGCTGCAGCGAGAGCCGGGGCGAGCCGAGGTCGAAGCGTCGCTCGCCGAGCCCAAGGCGCGCCCCGACGTTTCGCACCAGCTCGACCAGTTCGTCGTCGTTGGATGTGATGGCCTCGGCGCGCTCGCGCCGGCCGTCGGCGTAGCGGACCCAGACCTCGTCGCACCCGTTGGCGTTGATGTTCTCGATCGAGGGGTCGTCGAGGAGACGCTGGAGCCGGTCGAGGCGGAAGAGCGCGTCGAACACCGCTTGGGCCAGGGCGTCGTCGTCTTCGGGATCTCGCACCGGATGCCCGTCGGCGAGGGCATCTCGGGCGTCGGCGTCGAGGGCATCGGCGATGAGCTTTCGACCGAGCGCCTGCTCGTCGGCCCCGCGAATCGACCGTCGTCCCGCCAGGGTGTCCGCGCGTTGGTGTTCGGAGAGGCCGGCGAGCACCCGGGCACGCAGTCGCTCGACCGTGGCGGCTTCGGGGTTCACGGCCCCACCTCTGCCAGCTCCGGGTCGTCCGCGGCCGACGGCGGCCCCGCGGACGACGGGTCGGGGTTCTGATCTGCCAATCGTCCGGCGAGGTCGGTGGCCAGGCTTCGTAGAGCTCGCACCAGTGGCGAGCGGGTGAGCTGACGCGAAGAGACCGGCGCGGCGCCAAGCGATGCGGCTGCCTCGGGATCCCACGGCACGTGCCCAGCGACCTCGATGCCCAAGACCTCGGCCACCTCTCTCGCCGCGTACGGGCCCTCACCGACCAGGACCAGGAGTGGGCGTTCGAGCGGCACGGCTCCCTCCTCCAAGAACGCGGCCACCGCGTTGAGATCCGAAAGGCGGGGCCGAGCGGCCAGCACGGCGAGGCCCCCGCGCCTGAAGCGCTCCACCCCGCCTGTCGCCTCGAGCCGCCCGCAGTCACAGAACACCTCGGCATCGAGATCGCCCAGTCGGTCGAACAGCCCCGAAAGCATCGACAGCACCGAGCGAGCGCGAGGTGCCGCCGGAGGTCCGCACACGACTGGGACCTCGCCGGGCAAGAACTGTGCGTGCTCGAAGACGAGCGACGGCTCGGCCACTCGGCGCGCCGCCGCGGCCAGGCTGACCAGCCCACGCTCAGGACCGAGACCGGCCTGCGCGGCGAGCGTCCCTCCCGCTGGATCTGCCTCGACGAGGAGCCGCCGCCGCTCGCCCGGCCAGATGAGCGCCAGGCCGGCGGCAAGGGTGGTCGTTCCGCAGGAGCGAACCGAAGCGAACGTGACGAGCGCCATCCTCTTCCTCCTCAGCCGCCGGATTCCGAAGGAACCTCGACCAGCACCGCCTGGCCGGCTGCCGCCAGAGCAGCCACCTCGGCGGCGTCCGACGGCGCCACCTGGAGACTCACCACGGCGTTGGCGCTCGACCCGGCGGGCGCCTGGTCGACGGCGACGACGATCGCCCGCACGATGTTGAGCTGGCCCGACACGGGCGCCCCGGACCCCGACGAGGTGCCAGAGGACCCACCGACCACAGGCACGACCTCGACCCGCTCTCCGGAACCGAGCGAGGGTGGGAAGGCGCCGGCCTTGAGTGCCAGGGCGACCACGTCGGAGCCCCTCGATCCGGGCGGCGGGGACCCCACGTCGGCCGCAGTGAGAAGCGTTCCCGGCACGAGCACGGTGGCGACGGGCCGTCCGAGCACTCCAGCCTCGCCCGACGCCGGTACCGGATCGAGGGCGCTGGTTGGCGCCACCTGCACCACCTGAAGATCGTTCGCCTGCAGTGTCTGACCGACCGGCACGCTCTTTATGACGGCGAGCACTTGCTCGCCTTTGGCCACACGGAGAGACGCAACGCCGAAGGCGAGGGCGCAGCCGACGACGAGAAGCACCCCGCCCACGATCCAGGGGACCTGACGCCGCCGGCCCACGGATGGTGCCGGGGTCGGGCGTTGGCGGACGGCGCCAAGCGCGGCCTTCCCGTTCGAGGCGGTCTCCGTCAGCGTCGGCATGGTCGAGGCTCCTTTATGGTCATGATCGCGGTGAGTTGTTGATGGCCTCGGACTGGGCGACGGCCACCGCCACATGCGCGGCGGGTCCGGCCACCAAGCCGAGGTTCCCGCCCCCCGGCGCCCCGGTCGCCGTCCAGGCCGCCCGGTAGTAGACGGTGGCAGTCACCTGGTAGACGCCGCCGGGCTGGCCGGCCGAACTCTGCGTCCAGGTGTACGAGCAGTTCGTCGTCGCGTTGGGGTCCGAGGGGTTATAGGGAGTGCCTGGACCCGGACAAGTCACTGATTGACCGTCGCCCATCTGCCAAACGACCTCGGCTGGGGTGGCAGTTGCCGTTGCGGTCACCGGCCCTGCGGTCGCGGCGGCCGACAACTGCTGCCAGGCGGCGGCGTCGATCCACAGCCAGGTGCTCACGTTCACGAGTTGGTCGCTCCCGGCGGGCGGAGCCATCTGGATCGCAGGAATCGACAGGGACAGCTTCGAGAGCGCCTGCTGTGCCAGAGCGGCGGGGTTAACGGCCAACGGAGCGGCAGCAGCTTGAGCGTTTGTCACCCAGAAGGGAGCCGCGGGATTGGTGATTGAAGGTCCACCGCAATTGACCGGGAAGACCCATTCGCCAGGAGTCGGACCACCAGCGCCGAGTGTCTGCTCGGTTTGTGCAGGCGGTACAACGTATTTGCAGTCAGTGGTCGGGGCCGGGTCTGACTTTCCCGAGGACACAGAAGGTCCACTCGTTTGGGCACTTTGGGCGCCCGCGGGAGGTGTCCAGATCTGGTTTCCAGCCTGAACACTGATTGTCCCACCGCTCACCGTCGCGGACGCAGAAGTCGGTGGATTGGAGGAGTATTGACCTCCCGGATCACCTGCCCAGGCTGCGCTCGCGGTCAGGACAAGAACGATCGTGATCGTGACCGGGACGATCAGGAACCAGCCGAGCACCTCCCGTCGGTGACGGTCTGGGTGGACACCTTCCACGTTGGGCCAGCGCGCACCAGGGTCGCTCGAACACCATCGTTTTCGGGAGGCGTCACAGGTGGGACCGGTTTGCCCGTCGCTGCGTACACAAGTTCCGCGGTGCTGTAGGTGCAGTCGACGACTGTCGCCTTCGTCGCCGTGATCGCAACCACCTTGGGGTGCAATCTGTAAGTCCCGCGTGAAACGACGCCTGAGTATTTGTCCGATACGAGGTTTCGACGCAACTGATCGAGCAGAGGGTTCACCATGGTGGCTGCTAAAGCCGGGGCGGCTGAATTCGACGTAGCCGACGCTTCCTCGAATGCCTGCCAGCCTGCGCGGTAGGCCGCGAGCACCGCCGAGGCCTGAGGATTCGGCTTGGTCGTCGAGGAGCCATTGGCGTCTGTCGAGTTGGACGGCGAACCGCCACACGAGGTCAGGAATACCGCAACGCCGATCGCCGCTACCGTCATTGCGACGTGGCGCCGGCGCCGGCTCTGGGACCAGGCCATACGACAGATTACGGCCAGTACCAGCTTTGTTCTCACCAGAGGCCTCCCTCTTGACATTGCGAATACCCGCGGCCGCGGCTGGGTACCAAGTGGCAAGAGGATGGGGGCACTCCAGTGGTGGGGTAGGTATGCGGATGTCCGACGGGCCAACCGGGAACGTGTAGGCGGGGAATCGATTCGGCGGCGAGTGCCACGACCTCCCTCGTACCCCGAAACTCGGACGGACTTTCTTCTCCATCACCTCTTCAAAGATCGAACAGCGTCTCGGTAACAGGATTTCTGCGAGCAAAGATAGATTCGCCTGTCACCTGGGACGATGAATGGCCTGAGATCGAGCTCCGAGTCCGGAGAATCCTTCTGCGGCGCGGAGCCCCGGCGTCAACGATCGATGACGCTCTTCAGACTGCGGCAATGCGAGCGCTTCAGCGTCCCATGGGTTTTGACAGTGTGGACGGCTGCGTGAACTGGACTACGCGGGTTGCCTGGCACGAGGTTCAGGCCGAATGGCATCGTCTGGCGCGGACTACATCAGGCGAAGTCGCGGAGCTGGTCGATGATAAGGATCCCGCTCGAGTCGTAGAAACGCGTTTTGACCTCGATGCTGTCTGGTGCGCACTCGATGTCCTCAGCCCAACCGACCGCACGGCGATTTTGTCACCGATCGTTGACGACTGTTCCACGCAAAGACACGAGTCTGCGGCGGTCAAGATGCGCCGGTATCGTGCTCGCCGTCGTCTTGCGGCGATACTCCAAGAGCGGAATGGATGAGATCTGCCATATGCGATGGGTGTGCCCGACTGCCGATCACGCCTCGCTGGTGGGCCTTGGCCTTGTCGGGCGACTCGCCCGCTGACCAAATATGTCCGATCGTCTAGTGCCTAAGCGGGATCGAGCGGACAACCGGCCTAACGTGAGGTTTTCACTTCTCGCAGCGCAAAGAGATCAAAGGAACCGCCTCGTCCCGCCCGGCGAACCATTTGCAGCCTGATCATCAGATGACGGCGGCCGGTGCAATGACACTGGACGCTTGAAGATGAGTAGTGCTGATTCGACCAAGCCCGAATACCGAGCTCTACTCGCAACGTGAAGCGTCTGACCGACGGCTGACTCTCTGACACACTTATGGACGTGAGTCCCAAGTTTCGACGGGGAGAGATCGAGGCGCCGAAGTCAGAGACCCCTGAGCGCCTGTTCGATGACTTACCGCGAACGCGCAAGGGAGTCGCAAGCCTGTGGTCACATCAGGCTGACATTCTCCGCCAGTACCACAACGATCACCTGCGTACACCCGATGTTTCGCTTGAACTCCCCACAGGCTCAGGCAAGACCATCCCGGCCCTTCTCATCGCTGAATGGCGGCGTACTGCCCTCGATAGTCGCGTTGTCTATGCCTGTCCCACGATTCAATTGGCTCATCAAGTTCACGCAGAAGCAACCCGACAGGGAATCGCTGCCGTAGCACTTCATGGCTCGCATTGGGATTGGGACACGGCTGAATCGGCCAAGTATGAACGAGGAGATGCGGTCGCGATAACGACTTACAGCACCATCTTCAACTCCAACCCTGCACTCTCCTCGCCCCACACCCTCCTCTTCGATGACGCTCATGCCGCGGAGCAGTACGTGGCTTCGGCGTGGAGTGTGACCATTCGCCGATCGGACGAACTGGACCTTTATGGCCACCTCCTGAGAGCGATCAGCGATGAACTTCCTGGCCTTCTACTACAGCGCCTGCGAATGCAAGACCCTGACCCCAACACCAGAAGTGACGTCCGCCTGCTGCCGGTAACCGCAATGCATCGCCGGCTCCAGGCAATCGACGCCGTGCTGGCGTCTGCGACAGGTGACATGAAGTATCGCTACACGCAAATACGCGCTGGATTGGATCGCTGCCTTCTCTATTTCGGTTGGGATGGCTTTCTGATCCGCCCGTACATACCACCAACGAATTTTCATCCTCACTTCAGCGATGCGGCGCAGCGCCTCTACATCTCAGCCACATTGGGTGACGGCGGGGAGCTTGAGAGAGCATTCGGAAGGTCGCCAATACTCAGACTTCCGGTCCCACCGGGCTGGGAGCAACGTTCGTCAGGGCGGCGCTTCTTCATCTTCCCAGAATTGATCAAGGGGAATGTGGCCCAGGCTCTTACTCGATCTTTGATCGATGCCGCCCAAAAAGCCCTCGTCATTTCTCCCAGTAACCGCCAGCTCGAGGGCAGCATCGCCACCTTGGTGCCAGACGGCATGCGGACGTTCGGCAAGGGGCAGATAGAGAAAAGTCTCGACGGATTCCGCAAGGCGGATCGCGGCGTCCTCGCACTCGCGAACCGCTACGACGGGATTGATCTCGCGGACGACTCCTGTCGCATGACCGTCTTGGATGGCCAGCCCAGCGGTGAGCACCTGCAAGAGCGCTTTCTCATCCGCTCACTGCGTGCTGGGCGTGTTCTCGAAGAGCGCCTTCGCACCCGAGTGATCCAGGGGGCGGGAAGGTGTACACGCGGACTTAAGGATCATTCGGTCGTTGTCATTCTCTCCGAGGAGCTCACCCGATTTCTTCAGCGCCGAGAAATCCGATCGGCCCTCAGACCCGAAACGCAAGCAGAGATCGCTTTTGGAATCAGCAACAGCGGCGTGTCCATATCGGAACTCAGAGAGGCGGTGTACTCGTGTCTCGAACAGGACGACGATTGGCAGAAGGACGCGGAGCCTTACATTGCTGAACTGCGGCGAGACGCACTTCGCACCCTCCCGCCGGGTACTGACGCCCTAGCCGCGAGTGCCGCGAAGGAAGTTAAAGCCTGGAACCAAGTCTGGAAGGGGGATTTTGAGAATGCCAGTCGTTCTGCAGTTGAGGCGGCCCAGCTACTTACCGATGGGATCCTATCTCCATATCGAGCGCTCTGGCTCTATTTTGCCGGCTCCTGGCAAGAGATTGCAGCAAGTCAGTCCGGCAACGCGGCGCTATCCGCAAGTGCGAAGGAACTCATGCGAAAGGCCCATGCTGCTGCGAAAGGAACGAGCTGGCTTAGAGAGCTGGCTCCACCTGAGGTCGGCGATGTACCGGTTGATGCTTTAGACGAGTGTGCCGTCGTAGCGGCAGCAACACATCCAGCGAGGAAGATGGACACCGCAAAGTGGATCAACCTGTGCAATGAGATGACACAGGGCTTGGCATCGACCGAAGCGACGAAGTATGAACCGGCGCTCAGCACCCTAGGAAAGCTCTTAGGGGCTGAGGCCTTCAAGCCCCCAGAAAAGGGTCGAGCTGATTCTGTCTGGATTTACGGGCAGCATTGGTGGCTAACCGTGGAGGCCAAGAGCGACGCAAAGGCGGAGGGCCTCGTAAGTATGGAGAACGTGCGCCAGACGAACTCCCAACTGCGAAGCTTGAGTGCCGACCGTGAGGCTCCGATTCCCGGGGGAAGTGCTTCGCTCATCATCACCCCAAAACAACTTGTCGATCCCGATGCGGCGGTCATAGCGGAACCCCACGTCTATCTCAGTGGACCAGGCGACATTCAGGCGCTCGCGCAAGATGCAATCGAGGCTTGGAGAGACATTCGGGCATCGGCAACGAACCTAGAAGGTGCCGAAGCGGAGTCAGTCGTTCGGCAGAAGCTTGCGGACTACCGATTGCTACCCACGGCTATTCGCGAGCGCATCGCGGATAGGCCCATTTCGGCCTAAAGGAAACGACTCCGATGGCCCGGCCCCCCCAGGAATCCACCGAGGGAAGTACTTCGGACTGACGGGCAAAGACCACCTCCGTCCACAGGTTGTCACACCCCCCTCGTATTGTCGGCCGATACTCGACGGGTCCGAGCCGCCGACGGAGAAGAGGAGGGCCGATGGCGAAGGTCCCGGTATTCATCAGTTTCGATTGTGACCACGACGCAACGCTCAAAGAGTTCGTCGTTGGTCAGGCCAAACTCGAAGACTCGCCATTCGAGATCACTGATCACTCGATCAAGGTGGGGTCTTCCGACTGGAAGACCAAGGCTCGGACGGCGATCAAGCGGTCGGATCAGGTTGTCGTCATCTGTGGCAAGCACACGGACACTGCCACCGGTGTCAACGTCGAAATCAAGATCGCTCGCGACGAGGCCACGCCCTATTTCCTCCTTGCCGGCTACTCCGACGGCGGAAACAAGAAGCCGACTGCTGCTCTCGACGCCGACAAGATGTACAAGTGGACCTGGGACAATCTCAAGACACTCATCGGAGGCGGCCGCTAACGCGGCCACTTGGGTCTTTGACATCGACGAGAGCATGTCGGGCGTTCATTAGCTTCGACTTTGATCATGACAACGACCTGAAGAATCTCCTCGTCGGCCAAGCGCGGAACGAGAAGACACCGTTCGTGATCGCAGACTGGTCCATCAAGGTCGCTTCTCGCGGCTGGCACTCAGAGGCCCGGCGGAGAATCGATCGGGTCGACCTCGTCCTCGTGATCTGTGGGCTCCACACTCATCAGGCGATTGGGGTGGGCAAGGAGGTTGCCATCGCTCGCGACCTAGAGACGCCATTCTTTCTTCTTCGGGGACGGAAGAATGGGTGGGTACGTCGACCTAAAGGCACCTCGTTCATGTGGGACACGCTCTACGACTGGAGCTGGGACAACCTACGCAAGATGACGGCGAAGGTTCAGTAAAGCACCATGGCAGACGACACCGGTACGATCCTGGAGCTGTACAAGACGGCGGTCGAGATGGCGGACCGCCTGTCGGCTCGCCGAGCCGGGACGAACACGTTTTTCCTGACGCTGAGTACCGCGCTTGCCGCAGTCGTCGGCATCGTCAGTTCGGCTCGAAAGCCTCCGCCACACGGGGACGTGCCGTCGTTTGATTCCTTCGGCTTGGGTGTGACGGCAGTTGCAGGGATCATCTTTGCCTTGGTGTGGTGGCTGCTCATCCGCTACTACCGGCGACTCAGCACGGCGAAATGGGACGTAATCAATGTCCTCGAAACGCGATTGCCGGCGAGTCCGTTCACTGACGAGTGGAGGAACCTGTATCCAGACGAGCCGTTGCCAATCGGGGACGAACGTCCGATCCCGACCCGGCGGAGGAATCGGCTGGCCGGGTGGTGGCGTCACACGAAGCATCGAGAGGCGACCGCAGTCGAGCAGGTCGTGCCAATCGTATTCGTGGTCGTGTACGTGGTTCTTCTCATACGGGTGGCTGTGCAATGACCTATCTGGATCGCATTGCCGACGAGATCCGTAAAGCTGTACGCACGGATGCCCTCCCGGATGAAGAAACGGTCGAACTCTTTCGTCTGTATGCCGTGCTCCTCCTCAGCAAAGGGCAGGCGGTGACTGCCGAAGACGTTCACAACGCCTGGGTGGCGTGGATGCTTTCTAAGGGCGAAGCACACGAGTCATTAGTTCCGTTCGCCGAGTTGAACGCCAAGACTCAGGGCGAGGATTCGCCGTTCGTCCTCGCGATCCGATCCGTCGCACGCGATCGGGCGGAACGAACCTCGCAAAATCAGTGAACATCTTTCACATGATCTCGTCAGCGGCCTGTCGCGGCACGAGCATCATGTCCCGTACGCTCAGGCGACCGTCGGAGGACTGAGCTGGGCTTCGAGACACACCCATGCCGTAGGATTCGGGCTTATGAGCTGCGACGATGCGGTCAGGCAAGTATCCGCCCACTGCGACGTGGGCGTGATTAGCTTTCGGTCGTGAGTCTCCCGGCACAGGACGTCGCCGTTGCTGGGCTTCGGAAAGCCAGGGGCGCTTTCTTCACACCTCCGGAGCTGTGCGACTACGTCGTCGAGTGGGCGATCCGAGATGCCGGGGACGTCGTGCTCGAACCGTCCTGTGGCGAGGCGGCATTTCTGGTGTCGGCAGGCGCACGTCTCGCCCGGCTCCAAGCTGATTCTGGCGACGACGGCGGCGGCGGGCTCCACGGAGTGGAGCTTCACCAACAGAGCGTTAATGCTGCGCTCGCACTCCTGCGGTCTCGGGGGTACGAGGCGAACGTCGATGTCGGTGACTTCTTCCAAGTGGATCCTGCGCCACAGTTTGACGCTGTGGTGGGCAATCCACCGTATGTCCGGTACCAGGACTTCGGGGGTGAGTCTCGAGCCCGGGGCCGGGCGGCAGCACTTCGGGCGGGCGTTCCGCTCACCGGCCTTGCTTCGTCCTGGGCGGCATTCACCGTCCACGCCGCCCAATTCTTGAAGTCGGAGGGGCGGCTGGGGCTGGTGCTCCCTGCCGAGCTGCTGACCGTGAATTATGCCGCCGAAGTTCGGCGGTATCTCATGCAGCGATTCGCTCGGGTGAGACTCGTGGTGTTCACAGAGCGGGTGTTCCCCGGAGTTCTCGAAGAGGTAGTGCTGTTGCTGGCCGATGGCGTCGGCCCGACAGACCATTGCGAGCTGTATCAAGTTCGGGAACTGAGCGAGCTCCGCTCGGGTGCCGTCGCCCGGCAATGGAAGCCAGATCGCCCCGAGGGGAAATGGACTCCAAGCCTGTTATCGCCAGTCGCGCTCGACGCCTACGCCGAACTCGTAGGGCACGAGTCCTTCACTGTGCTCGAAGAGTGGGGAGACACGACGCTCGGCATGGTCACAGGGAACAATCGCTACTTTGCAGTGAGTCCGGCGAGAGCAAAAGAGCTCCGCCTGCGATCATCGGAGACACTCCCGCTGTCTCCTCCCGGCTCGAGCCACCTCCGGGGCCTAACATTTAGCGACCTTGCGTGGAAGGAGCTCGGTCTAGGGGATCGGGCAACCTTGCTCTTCCGGCCATCGGCAGCGCCGTCCTCAGCGGGCGCTGCATACATCGAGGCCGGCGAGGCGCTCAACGTTCACAAGGCCTACAAGTGCCGGGTCCGCACGCCGTGGTGGCGAGTGCCACTCGTGGAACCAGCGGACTTACTACTGACGTACATGAATGCGGATACCCCACGGCTCTGCGCCAATAGGGCTCGGGTGCACCACCTCAACTCGGTGCACGGGCTGTATCTGAAAGATGGCATGGTGCGCGCAGGTATGGACCTACTGCCCATCGCTGCACTGAATTCCATGACACTCCTCGGTGCAGAGACGGTGGGTCGTGCCTATGGGGGAGGCATCTTGAAGCTCGAGCCGAAGGAAGCCGACCTGCTCCCGGTGCCGACGAAGGCGGCGCTTGAGGCGGCACAGAAAGACCTCTCGGCGCTCCGTCCGCAGATGGCGCAGGCGCTCCGGAACGGACGGCTGCTCGAGGCGGTGAGGCTCGTCGATGATGCGCTGCTTGTCCACCACTTAGGCTTGTCCCGCACGATGGTAAAGGCGCTCCGAGAGGCACACGCCGAGCTGAGCACCCGGCGCACTGCTCGAGGAGCCAGTCCCCGTGGCACGGATTGACGATCTCCTCGCGACGGCACTGAAGACGCTTGATCCGAAGCCGCCCGACACCGCTACTCGGGAAGCGAAGCGGCTCTACTCCGAAGCCATGAGCGCAAGGATCGCGGTGGCCTTCGCCGACGAGCTGCGCGACCGGGGAATGAAGGAAGCTCGGCCATCTGGACCAGGAGACGTGGGCACAAGCGGGGCCGAACGGCGACTTGCTGGTGGCATCGGCGCAAAGCGGGTCGATGTGACATGGGCAACCGAAGAATCCGGACTGCTGCTTGGCATCAGCGTCAAGACAATCAACTTTCGGGACGGCAGATCCAAGAACTTCCAGAAGAACCTCACGAACCGCCGTGGTGACATGCTGGGCGAAGCACTCACGCTTCACCGGAGATTTCCTTACGCCGTGGTCGCTGGGTTTCTGTTTCTCGACAAGGATGCGAAGTCCGACCAGACGGGGCAACGCAAGTCCACATTTGAGAACGCGTTTCCGAGGCTGAAGATCTTCACCGGGCGCCAGGACCCAGCGGCACGGGACGAACAATTCGAGCGGCTGTACCTACTGCTTGTCGACGCCAATCCCTTCACGCCATCGTGGGAGTGTTATCAAGTGAGCGATCCGAAGACGGATCTCCCGCTCGAATCGGTGATTGACGACCTGATCACACTCGTCGCCGAGCGCAACTTCGACTTCTACGAAGCGGACAACGGAATGATTCGCCGTGCCTGAGCGTGAAGACGTTTTCGACGCGTTCGAGGAGGCGATCCGAGCCCGGTCGGAGACTCACGAGAGCCCATGGATCCTCGACGAACTCACGGGCAGGGCTGCGTATCACCCGGATCATGAGCTGTTGCAGACATTGATTGGTATTCCTGTCGGCGAGAGCCGAGGCTCGGAGTCAGGTCGGCTGGCGAAAGCGATTGACGCGTGGGTCGCCCACGAACTGCGCCGCTGCGGCTTTCCCCCTGACGAGGTGTGGCCCAGACTGACGAAGCCTCGGGTGCTTCCTCGAGAGCTCGGCTTGTACCTCACCGGCCTGCCTCGAAAGATGCAGGAATCGGCTTATGACCAGGTGCTTCGCAACAAGAAGGCAGCACCGTCTGATGCTCGGGTGCTCGGACGGGCGTATGTCAAGCAGGTCGATGTACTCGTGGCCCAGTGGTCGCGAGGGCCGGAACTACTCATCTCGACGAAGAGCATGGTGTCGTCGTTCCGGAACAATCTGCCCAACCGGTTCGAGGAATCGTACGGCGACGCTAAGAACCTCCGGGGCCGCTACCCCATGGTCGCCATGGGTTTCCTCTTCGTGCTCCGCTCCAGTGTCCTCGACGAGCGGGGCACGTTTGAGCGGGCGATCGATATGCTGCGAAAGCTCCGCGAAGAGCAGGACGTGTACGACGCTACCTGCGTGGTCCTCGCAGAGTGGAGCGATATTGAATTTGAAGGTATCACCCTCCGCCAGGACGCCGTGCCGGATGATCTCCGGACTGATGCCTTCATCGCAACGCTCGTCGATGCGGTGCTCGAGCGTACCCCTGTCGAAATGCACGTCGAAGTCCGGGAGCGCCGTGAACATCGGCAGATTCAGCTCGACGAAGAGGAGGACGCATGAGCACGGAGCAGTCCGGAGGTATACGCATGCAAAGGGGTCGTTCCGCCGTCTCACTCTCGGATCTGATGACAGCGGAGTTGTTGCGCCCTGGACAGGAACTCTCGTTCCGCGGCTCTGAGACTGCTCGGGCCACAGTCACGAAATCAGGAGGCCTGCTGATTGACGGCACCGAGTACAAGAGCCCTTCGACCGCGGCGAAAGCTGTCAACGGCGGGGTCGCGACGAACGGCTGGCTTGCGTGGTACGGAGTCGAGGGCGATGTGCGTGTGTCGCTGGACAATCTGCGCACCCAATTCACGGAGCAGCGCTCAGTTTGACATCGTCAGACCCCGATCGATCAGATCGGTAGATGTCAGTGTCGTCGCCCTAGTGGCGGATATTAGGCGGGCTGACTTATGGAATTGTGATGCTCTCCAAAAGACACAGATCGACGACCAGAGGATCACTGGCCGGCCTGTGAGTGTCCTGATCCCATCGATCCAGAATCAACGCGGTGGAGTTCACACCGAGCAATACACCGGATAGTGCAGTACCATCCAAAAGAATTAAGTTCACGACGTAGCCACACATCGGCTCTAGCGCTGGCTTTGCGAGGGTGGGATCCCCTGTCACCTCGATTATTGTCGGACCTTCCTCCATCACGGTGGAAGCTTCCTATGAGCAGAGCCGGCGGAATATCAGAGTTAGCTCCGCAAGGGCGAGGTTCATGCGCGTTTGTCCGAGCGCATGAGCTCCACGAAGGTATCCGGCTGGTCGTCGTTCGCTCGGAGGCAGCGCCCGGCCCGCGATGACCTGCCGCTGAAACATCAGGATTGCATGGCGTGATTCATGGGCAAGTGCATTTCGAATCGAAATGTATCGGTTCAGTGCCGCGCGGTCTCCTGAGTCAACGTCACTGAAAGGCCTTCCAGAACCTAGGAAGAGAGCAGCTCGCTCCGAGGTCCGCTCCGGAGGGAGCCAATCCATGTATCCCTTGGCCCGACCCCGCACGATAGATCTGGCTACTCGTTCGGACCGGATGTCTACAAGCGGCTGAACAGCGCGGGGGTGGTTAAGTCGCTTCATCAAGAGACCAAAAAAGAGGTCCTCCCAGGCGTTCTCGTAGGAAGCGAAGAACGAGATGAAGGCTCCGGTATATGCCCGTTCGATATCGGCGCGAGTCAATCTCTTTTCAACCGCCAGGACCTCAAGCTTGCTAACAAAGGCATCGACTCGACGTGCCCGTCGTGTTACCTGATCAGCAATCTCACCGGTTGAGCGGGACATGGAGGTGTTCTCGCAAGAAGTCGTGTCTGACTTGGCGACGCGCCGCGTCGACGGGTGCTCTGCGTACTGCATCGAGGACTTCAGGTGGGGCTTCCTCTGCTGCTATCTCTTCGCCTGCCCTGAGCATGTCGTCGCGAAACAGTCTTGGGAGAGCGTGCGCTCTTCGTGACGACAATGACGACTCCAAGCCATACAAAAGGTCGTAAACAAGAACGATGAGACTAAAGGCTAAGACCTCTGACCGGAATGCGCTCTCGGAGATATCATCCCCCATAACGTCATCCAGTTCGTCGAAAGTTCTTTGAAAACGTTTGGCAATTTCCTCCGCAGGCGGAAAGTCGTCGTCATTGTCTTCATACCATTTGTCCAGGACGGGCTGGCGTTTCGCCGTGATTCCACTGATCATGTTGACCACGACGTCGCTCGTCATTTCCACCTCCTTCATGCGTGCGATCTGGTCTTCAGTGAAGATGTTCCAGGCCCGCCAGTGAGAAAGCTGCTCCAGCGCTAACTCGTACATGAGCCCCTTGAATGCACCGAAGAATTGGGCATTTCGAAGTTCCTGCGGGGTGAGCTTCAGACCAGTGCTGTTGATTCGCGAGAACATCTGCAAGATGTCACGATCATCAGTATCGGACGCCAGAATGTGGGTGCTGAATTCATATCCGAGGATCGTTGCTTTGACGTCAGCTGGGAGCCGACCGTAAGGCTTCCCAGCGATATCGGAGTTGTGGGTGGCTCGAACAGTAAATTCGTCGCGGTCCGGATCAAAATCTGGCAGTGCGGATGGATCGATGAATGAAATGATCGTCCGTAGCCGTTGTTGACCGTCCACCACCTCGCGCACTGTTCTTTGAATATCCAAGTCGACCCGTTCACGGATGTAGACGACTGGCACGGGAAATCCCCGAACGAGGGTGTCAATCAGAAACGATTTGGCCATCGGTTTCCAGACGGGCCGCCGCTGAAAACTTGGGGACAGGATGAGCGATTCTTCACGTTGCCAACCAAGGAAGTCGCTGACTTTGTAGACCGTCTTCTGAATCGATAGCTGCGGCATGTCCTGAACGGCCCCTCGAAGTGCCCGCCAGCAGAACGGGATTCGACGACGGTACTCGGCAGCTCCTGACGGGTCCAACACCCGATTCTGGCTTGGCGAAGCACGATGGGCGCGGCCATCCCGTCGCCCCCCGGGCGGCTCAGCCCGCTATTGCCTGGTTATGGGGAGTTGCGCACGCTTCGAGAGCAGACGTGCAACGTTGTCGGTTGAGTATGACGGCCACCATGGCTGCCCTACGGCTGCATATGGCACCGCCACACCTTCAACCACCACGTTCCGCGAATGTCCAGCGTGTTCACGGTATGGCGCGTGTTCGTATGCACAGGGCTGCACTCGGCACTCGTGATAGGCCACCGATAAATTTCACCGATAAACCCTGTGGGTAACGCGAAACCCATTCGCGAATCCGCACGTCAGCGCGTTGCGCCTCAGTGGAGGGGCGCGCGAAACCCAAACCTACGGGTGGAGGTGAAGGGACTCGAACCCTCGGCCTCTACATTGCGAACGTAGCGCTCTACCAGCTGAGCTACACCCCCGGCGGCGTCCAGAATACTCGGGCTCCCAAGAGGTCCCGGAAGCAGCTGCGCCGACCCGTGGGTTAGCGGGCGGCCGCCTCGGGCACCTCGTAGACCTCGTCATCGTCCCAGGCCCCGGGGTACCCGGAGGTTGCCGGGTCCACGTGGCCGCCCGCGTCGAGGAGGCGACCCGAGCGCGGGGGCCGGCGCATCCGCTGCTGCTCTTGGATCTCGTTGGCGTAGGCCATCAACGCCACAAGGGCGAGGGCCGTGAGGCCCGTCAGCCCGGTAAAGATCCAGGCGAGGTGCATCCCCGGCCATAGGCCGATGATTGCGGTGGAGACCGCCACCCCGCCGAGACACCGCAGCAACACGTTGAAGCGCCGACGCGCCTGCTCTCGCCGGAGCCCACGGAGGTCCGCCCCCACCTCGGGCAGGCAGACCGGCTCGGGCCGGTCGAGGACGCCGACTCGCTCGTAGTGGCAACCCTCGTCGTCGTCGACGTCCGCCGCCGCGGCATCGTCGGTCGGCCGCAGCAACACGAGCTTGGGACGAGAGCTGTCCGGCGACACTGGCAAGGTTTCGGGACCGGGAGCCCCGGGAAGTGCTGTATGCAGCCGGTATGCAGGGGCAAACGTCTTAGGCCCAGCATGCTCGAGCAGCTGGAGCTGATGATGAAAGCTTTCGATGGACCCGACACCTTGGCGCTCACCGAAGCGACGCCACACACTCGGTGCCAGGACCGCCACCCATAGCACTGCTACGAGACCCAGCAAGATCACAATCGCCACTCCCCGACGACCTACCTTCGCTCTTCTCTAAAAAGCCTATTGAACGGCTCTTTAGTATTGGTGGATGGTGGGGAAATGCACCGCGCCGACCTCGTCGCCACTTTCTCCGCTTGGCACGATTTGTACCAACCTTGTCGCGCCGATTCAAGCGCTTTCTTCCGACCCTGCTCACGACCGGTGGGTCACGCCGATACGGCGCGACTCCACCATCTCCCGTCGTCGCAACCGACCGTGACGGGGACGTCGAAGCACGCGGACACGTTC
This sequence comes from Acidimicrobiales bacterium, assembly GCA_035552395.1. GTDB lineage: Bacteria > Actinomycetota > Acidimicrobiia > Acidimicrobiales > RAAP-2 > Bog-473. Next base: position 25,011 of record DASZLL010000057.1, on the reverse strand, counting down.
TTCGAGGTGATCACCTGGCCGAGCGGGCCGGCCGCAATGATCGATCCGGCGCGCACCAGGCCGGCGTGGGTGAACCCGGGCGGGATCTCCTCGCAATGATGCGTGACCAGGACGACCGGGGGGCTTGCCTCGTCTGAGGCCAGGGAGTGGAGTCGGATGAGCAAGCGCTCGCGGGCCCCCAGGTCGAGGCCGGCGAACGGCTCGTCGAGCAGCAGGAGCTCGGGGTCGCTCATCAGCGCCCGGGCCAACAGGACCTGCTGGCGCTCGCCCTCCGAGATCACCCCGAAGGACCGTCCGGCGATTTCGCCGACGCCACCCTGGGCGAGGAGCCAGTCCGCCTTCTCCCAGTCGGCCGCCGAGTAGGTGTGCCACCACGTCTCGAGGGCGCCGTAGCGTCCGCTCGCCACCACGTCGCGCGCCGTCACGTCCGCCCGGAGCTGACGGGTCACGGCGCCGCTGACGAGGGCGACCCGGGGGCGCAGGGTCCGCACATCGATCTGGCCCAGTCGTTCGCCCAGCACCTCGACCCGCCCCGAGGTCGGCCAGACCCGTACCCCGGCGACCCCCAGCATGGTCGTCTTCCCCGAACCGTTCGGCCCGAGGATCACCCAGCGGTCACCGTCGGCGACCTGCCAGTCGATGCGATCGAGCACCGGCACGCCGTCGCGGCGGACCGTGACCCCCTGCAGGGTCACCGCCGGGCGGCGGCTCACCCCCCAGGCTGATCGGACGTGACGAGTCGCCGGTTGATGCGCCCGATGAGGCCGGAGCAGCACTGGGTCCAGGTCCGCTCACCGGCCAGCCAGAGCCAGATCTCACGCCGGTAGTCGAGGACGACCTGCTCCAACCCTTCCTCGTTCATGCCCACCGAGGCCAGTGACCGCCAGCGCGACCAGAGCCAGGACGCAAGGCCGTCGGGCCCGCGCAGCACGGCGTCGAGGTCGCCGCCCTGACCGACGACCTCGTCCGCCCATGCCTGGGCCAGCGCCGAGGGCTCGTCGGGCACGTGCAGAACTGGTGCAACGGTCACGCTCAATGGCGGATGTACACGGGCTGGCGATCCGTGCCGTCGTAGGCGCGCACGTGTTCCTCGAAGTCGATGAACAGGGGGGCGTCGGGGTCGAGCTTGCGCTGCAGGGAGCGGTTCGCAATCTTCTTGTCCAACGCGTCCAGACGGAGCAGCGCGGCCGGGTCGTCCAGCCCGCGGACGTCGAGCTTCGACCTCGCCGCCTGGAAGGCCAGCCGCCCGCGCTCGGTCCGGATGAGGACGCTCGTCCACCCGGTCATCGAACCGACGCTGCCGACCGAGATGTCCGCCGATCGGCCGAGAAAGTCGGCGCACTCGTCGCAACCCTTCAGCGCGGCACCGTGGAAGTCCTTCACCGGCTCGTCCACCGCGAGCTCGCCGTCTCGGTACTCCACGATCATGCGACCGTGGATCACGTCCATCTTCGAGACGCGGTCGAGGTCGACGCCTCGCTTGTCGCGCAGCTCGCGCATGGTGAGCGCCTCGTAGTCGAAGTTCTTCGTGCACATCAGCGCGATGGACAGCACGACGGCATCGACTCGGTGTGCGCCCGTCGGCCACCGCCGGGCCTGCATGGCGCGCAATCCCTGCACCTCGCACGGGGTGCCCACGACCGCGATGCGTGGCTTGACCGGGAGCTTGTAGCGAGAGAGGTCGAGCTCGGCGAGCGCCATCGTCTGGTTGTAAAAGCTCCCCGAGGCGGCGCGGATCTCGTCGGCGGTCGTTGCGATCGTGGCGATGCCCTTCCATTGCTCGTCGGGGTCGGAGCTCGGCTTGGACACCAGCGCACCGTCGATCTCCCCCGCCGCGAGCAAGCCGATCAGGAGCGCACTCACCGCCCCCCCGTCCTGGGCGTCGTCGTTCTGCGCGCTGGCGCGCATCGCGTAGGACTCCACCACCGCCCCGAGGCCGTCGGCGGGCGGGCCGCCGCTGATCTTCCAGTAGGTGTCCGCCGAGTCGGATCGCACCTGGTCCGGCTGCACGGCGGCGTCCTCGGCCCCGTCCACCGACGACGGTGGCCACAACGCCTCGTAGCGGAGGCCGCCCCGCGGGCAGAAGTCCCAGCACAGAGAGCATCCGGTGCACATCTTCACCAGCTCGGGCAGGTTGGTGTCCTCGTCGATGCCGATGGAGTTGGATGGGCAGACGGCCACGCACGTGCCGCATTGGATGCAGCGGTCCGCGTGGATGACACCCGCCTCGAGCTCCCAGAACCACACCTTGCCCGGTGGCTCCTTGATGCCGTTCATCTCCTCGCGGAGGCGATAGCGCTTCACGACGACACCGCCGCCGTTGCGCCGGTCAGCAGGGACTGCAACTCTTCGGGGGCGGCGCGCCGCGCCCAGAGGTAGAACGGCTCCTCGGGTCGGCGGTCCTCCCGGTAGCGGGTGACCACGCGCAGGAGGGCATCGGGCACCCGGTCGACGGGGAGCCCTCCGACGAGCCAGTCGATGAACGCAGCATCGGGACCAAGCGAGCCGCCGAGTCCGATGTCCACCGCCTCTTCGATGTGCTCGTCGACGTGCGCGATGTCGCCGCGGAACCCGATGTCGGCGATCTGTGGCTGGGCGCAGGACGCGGAGCAACCGGAGAAGTGCATCCGGATGATCCCGGCGTCGGCGTCTGCGCCAGCGCCGGCACCGCTGGCATTGCCATTCCCGTCGGGCGTCGAGAGCTGCGCATCGAGGGTGCGCGCCCACTTGACGGCCCGTTCCTTGGTCTCGACGACCGCGAAGCGACAGAACTCCGAACCGGTGCACGCCACGACGCCGCGCTCGAAGGGACCCGGGAAGGGCGAGTACTTTTCAATGAGCGGCTCGGCCAGCAGGTCGTCGAGCCGGTCCTCGGGGACGCCCGAGACGATGAAGTTCTGGTCCGTGCCGATGCGGACGCCGCCGTCACCGTAGGTCTCGGCCAGTCGGGCCAGCTCGATCAGGTCGATGCCGTGCATCCGCCCCACGGGCACCGAGCAGCCGACGTAGAAGAGCCCAGCTTGCTTTTGGGGGTGCACGCCGACGTGGTCGCCCCGGAACGCGGTGGTCAGCTCGCGGCCGGCGGTCGCGAGGGTGAAGTTGGTCCGCTCGTCCAAGGCATCGCGAAATCCCTCGGGGCCGAGCTCCTGGGCCAGGTAGCGCATCCGGGCGAGGCCGCGGTTTTCGCGGTTGCCCAGCTCGCCGAACAGTTGCGCGACGCCTCGGCACAGCTCGACCGCCTGATCGGGCCGGATGAACACGTCGATGTCCGACGCCATGCGCTCGCCGTCGGAGAGCCCACCTCCGACCAACACGTTGAAACCCACGGTGCCGTCTACATGCTCGGCCGGCCAGAGCCCGACGTCGTTGATCTCGATGCGGGCGCAGTCCTCGGTGCACCCCGTCACCGCGATCTTCCACTTACGCGGCAGGTTGGCATACTCGCGGTTGCCCGTGAAATAGGCGGAGAGAGCCCGGGCGACGGGATAGGCCTCGACGACTTCCTTCTGGTCGATGCCCGAGACGGGGCACGAGCAGACGTTGCGGGCCGAGTCGCCGCAGGCCTGGACGGTCGTCAACCCGACCTCCCAGAAGCGCTGCCAAATCCGGGGCACGTCGGCGATGCGGATCCAGTGCAGCTGGATGTCCTGGCGGGTCGTGAGGTCGGCATAGCGGTTCCCGAAAACGGGGCTGTCGTCGGGCCCTTCGGCAAAGGCGTCCGCCGCCACCCCCACCTCGCGTACCTGGGCGGCGGTCATGACCCCGCCGGGAACCTTGATGCGCATCATGAAGGCGTCGCCGCCCTGCTTCTGCGGGTACATCCCGACCCACTTCAACCGCTCCTGCTCGCCGGGCACCTGGTTGATGGAGTCGGGCCCCTGCTTCGAGTAGGTGTCGATGACGGCCTGCGCCACCTCGAAGGGGTGGCGCGCCAACTTGAGCTGCTCGACGTTGTTCAGCTCACCGATGTTGCGGTACGGCCGGACGAACTTGAGGCCGCGGTCGCGCCGGCCCCGGAATTCCATCCCATAGGGATTGTCGAGGTCGCGCGGCACTAGGCGTGGAGGCCGCACTCGGTCTTGTCGAGACCCGACCAACGCCCGGCGCGCCCGTCCTCGCCCTCCGCCACGGGACGCGTGGTCGGCGCGCACCCGATCGAGAGGTAGCCCTGCGACCGGAGCGGGTGCTCCGGAAGGTCGTGGTCGGCGAGATACGTCTTGATGTCGTCGTCCGTCCACGTCGCTAAGGGATTGACCTTGACCAGACCGAAGCCGGCGTCCCAACTCACGATCGGCGTGTCGGCGCGGGTCGGCGCGTCCGAGCGCTTCAACGACGTCATCCAGGCCGCCTTGCCCGCGACCGCCCGCTTGAGCGGCTCGACCTTGCGGAACTGGCAGCACTGCGCGCTGCCGCAGGGGTAGGCCGCCGCCTCGGGCCCCGGCTTGGTGACCGTCAGGTTCAACCCGTAGCGCGCCCGCACCTCTTCGACGAAGGTGAGGGTCTCGGGGAAGTGGGACTCGGTGTCGAGGAAGACAACCTCGACCGCAGGGTCCACCTTGGTGGCCAGGTCGATCAGCACGATGTCCTCGAACGACGCGGCCAGGACCAACGAGCTCCCGAACTCCCCGAGCGCCCAGCGAATGGCCGTACTGGCCGGAGCCGTCTCGAATTCCTTGCTGACCAGGGCCAGGTCTTCGGTGCTCATCGCCTGGTCGCCTACGCTGATGTTGGTCACGGGTCCTCAATTCCTGGGGCGGCGGGCCCCTTCCCGAGGAGTCCGCCGCCTGCCTTGACTGACGAACGAATGCGGGCTTTAGTATATATGACCAAAGTGGTCATGATTTAAAGAGGCCCCATGGACACCGCCGCCGCACTCAGATCTCAAGCCGACCGACCTGACGCTGGACGTCCGATCGCCCGTGCCGGCGCGTCGGTGACGGCCCTGGTCAGGCCCGTCGAGCACCCCCTCGGCCACCTGGACCTGTTGGAGTCCCTGGCCATCTTCATCATCCGCGAGGTGGCGGCGGAGTCGGAACGACCGGTCCTCCTCTTCAGCGGCGGCAAGGACTCGGCGGTCCTGTTGCACCTCGCCTCCAAGGCCTTCCGACCTGGGGGGATCCCCTTCCCGGTGCTGCACGTGGACACCGGCCACAACTTCTCCGAGGTCATCGACTACCGGGACGCGCAGGTCGAAGCGGAAGGGGCACGACTCCTCGTCGCCAAGGTGCAGGACTCCATCGACGAGGGTCGGGTGGCCGATCCTGGTCCCGTCGCCTCGCGGAACCGGCTCCAGACCACGACCCTTCTCGACGCCATCAACGCCAACGGGTTCGACGCCGCCTTCGGCGGCGCCCGCCGGGACGAGGACAAGGCGCGCGCCAAGGAGCGCGTGCTGTCGTTTCGCGACTCGTTCGGGCAGTGGGACCCCAAGCGGCAGCGACCCGAGCTGTGGCAGCTCTACCAGGGCTCCGTTCGTCCCGGCGAGCACCTGCGTGCCTTCCCGCTTTCGGACTGGACCGAGCTCGACATCTGGCAGTACATCCGGCGCGAGCGGATCGAGCTTCCGTCGATCTATTACGCGCACGAGCGCGAGGTCGTCGAGCGTGACGGCATGTTGCTCGCCGTCAGCGAGTGGGTGACACCGGAGCCGGGTGAGGAGGTCCGCAAGGAGACCGTCCGCTTCCGCACCGTCGGCGACGCCACGTGCACCGGAGCGGTGCAGTCTGCGGCCGACACGCTTGAAGAGATCATCCACGAGGTGTCCGCTTCACGCATTTCCGAACGCGGCGCGACGCGGGCCGACGACCGGTTCTCGGAGACGTCGATGGAAGACCGCAAGCGTGAGGGCTATTTCTAGACTCATGACGACGTTGCCCGGCTCCCCGCCGGCCGGCGGCGCCGAGCTCGGCGTCGACACGATGGACCTCCTCCGATTCGCCACCATCGGCTCGGTAGACGACGGCAAGAGCACCCTGATCGGCCGGCTGCTCTACGACACCCGGCAGCTCTTCGACGATCAGGTCACCGCGATCGAGACGGCCTCGGAGCGCCGGGGGCTCGGCGAGGTCGACCTCTCCTTCGTCACCGACGGCCTGCGCGCCGAGCGCGAGCAGGGCATCACGATCGACGTGGCCTACCGCTACGCCGCCACACCACACCGCAAGTTCGTCATCGCCGACTGCCCCGGCCATGTGCAGTACACGAGCAACATGGCCACCGGCGCCTCCACCGCCGACCTCGCCCTGGTGCTCGTCGACGCCACCTCCGGCCTGCGCGAGCAGTCACGCCGGCACATCTGCATCGCCGCCTTGCTCGGCGTCGACCAGCTGGTGGTCTGCGCCAACAAGATGGACCTGGTCGATTGGGACCGTTCCGCCTACCAGCGGATCGTCGACGAGATGGAGGCCCTGGCCCACCGGCTCGGCGTCTCGTCGTGCATCGTCATCCCCATCTCCGCCCTCCACGGCGACAACGTGGTGGAGCGTTCCGAGTCGGCGCCGTGGTACGACGGTCCGACCGTGCTCGACGCCCTCGAGTCGGCCCAGGCGGGCGGGTGGGCGGCGCAGCACGGCCTGCACAGAGGCAGCGGCGCCCGGCTACCGGTCCAATGGGTGCTTCGCCAGCCCGGCGGCGGCCGGAGCTACGCCGGCATGGTCAACGGTGGGCCGCTGCGCGTCGGTGACCAGGTGAGCGTGCTCCCCGACGGCGCCCGGACCACCATTCGTGGGATCGACACGGCGGACGGGCCCCTCCAGCGCGCCGAGGTCGGCCTCTCGGTGTCGATCCGCCTGGCCGACCACCTCGACGTCTCGCGCGGTGACCTCATCGCGGCGGCCGAAGACCCACCCGAAGTCACCGACACGTTCGAGGCCACCGTCTGTTGGTTCCAAGAGCGGCCGCTGAAGCCGGGCGACCGCCTGCGGCTGAAGCACACGACCCGGGTGACGCCGGTCGTCGTGGAGAGCGTGATCGGGCTGTTCGACGTCAACGAGCTGCGCGTCACCGAGGCGGACGAGCTCCGCGAGAACGACATCGGCGTCGTGCGGTTACACACCGCCACGGCTCTCGCGGTGGATACCTACGCGGCGGACCGCATCACCGGGAGCTTCGTGCTCATCGACGAGCTGACGTTCGCGACGATCGCGGCGGGCATGGTCGGGCCGCCGCGACTGCATGACTGACCCGGCACCTCCGCCTCCCTCCTTCTACCCGGTCGCACTCGACGTCACCGGGCGCGCCTGCTTGGTGGTCGGCGGCGGACCGGTGGCGGCGCGCAAGGCGCGCACGCTGCTCCAGTGCGGCGCCACCGTGAGCGTGATCGCTCCGTCGCTCAGCCACGAGATGGAGGCCCTCGTCGAAGAGCTGGCCCAGGTCGAGCGCCGCGCCTACGCCAGCGGCGACGCCGCTCGCTTCCGTCTCGTCGTCACCGCGACGGGGCGGGCGGACGTCGACAGCGCGGTGCACGACGACGCCGAGGCGGCGGGCGTGTGGGTGAACAGTGCCGACGACCGAGCCCATTCGTCCTTCATCCTGCCGGCGGTGCACCGCGACGGCCCGGTGACCGTAGCCGTCTCGACCAGCGGCCTCAGCCCGGCGCTGGCGTCGTGGCTGCGCAGTCGTGTGGCCGCCGAGTGCGGTGAGGGCGCGGGCGCCGTGGCGCAACTGTTCGGCGAGGCGCGCGAACAACTTCGGCTCGCCGGGCGGCGTAGCGACTCCGTCGACTGGGCGGCGCTGCTCGACGGCCCCCTCATCGAGCTCGTGCGGGCCGGGGAGTGGGACAAAGCACGCGCCATGGTGGCGGCGGCGACCACGGCGTAGGTCTGGCCGCTACGGCTGGGCGATCATGAGCACCGTCGCCGCGACCAAGAGGACCAACGCGGCGGCGGCGCCCCGCTCCATGTGGGCGGCGTCGGCCGCCACCAGTTCACTCGGTCGTGGGTCTCTCGGTCCCGCGGCAGGCGTGCCGGCCGCGGCGACGGCGTGTTGGAGGCGCCGCTCGGTGGGCCACACGACACCCTCGGCGACGAGCGCGAGGGCGGCGAAGAGGACCAGGCCACCAAGCACCCACCCATCGCCCAGCGCGTCGGCGCCTCGGCTCATGGCGACCAGCGCGAACCCGAACACGGGGATGCCGTAGATGGTCCGGCCTGCCCAGTTGATCCCCGGCCGGAAATAGCGGCGCAGGGGCTCGGGCAGCGGGGCGGCCGTGCGCACGAGGCGGCCCAGCCGCCGGGCGGTCGCCGCCGCCGTGGCGACGGTCACGATCCCGACCACCGCGCACGCCACGTGGAGCAGCAACACGACGTCGAAGGCCGCTCCGCTCGGCTGGTTGTGCATGCCCGACCTGTTCTCCTTTGCCCGCGCCGACCCCGGCCGACGCTCCGGTGACGGTCCCGCGACGGTGGTGCCAGTGCGGGCATCGAAACCTGTACCGTAGAGGGACGAGAAGAGTATGAGGCTATTTGCGATGTCGGTGATCCAGGCGGCGCCCAAGAGAGTGCACGTATGAACCAGTTACGCCTCGATCCGTTGTCGGGCCGTTGGGTTGTCGTGAGCCCGGGCCGTTCCGAACGCCCGTACTCGTTCGTCACCCGTTCGCCCGAGCTCTCCGACCCGCTGGGCCGGCCCTGCCCCTTCTGCCCCGGCAACGAAGAGGACACCCCGCCGGCGCTCGAGACCTACGGCCCGACGGGGCACTGGCTCGTACGGGTGGTGCCCAACAAGTATCCCGCCTTCGAGGGTGACGAGCCGTTCGTGGTGGCCAACCGGGGTCCCGTGTTCACCCAGGCCACGGCCGGCGGGATCCACGAGATCCTCATCTTCTCCCCCGAGCACGACTCCACCTTGGGCGAGCTCAGCGCCGAACAGGTCGAGCTCGTCATGGCCGCTCTGCGCGACCGTCTCGAGGAGCACGCCTCCCAGCCCAACCTCCGTTACACCCAGGCCATCGTCAACTCCGGGCGCGAGGCCGGCGCGTCCCTCGAGCACCCGCACGGCCAGCTGCTCGGCATGTCCTTCATCCCGCGCGAGTTGGCCGAGGAGCAAGCGCGTTTCGCCCGCTTCGTCGGCTCGTGTCTGCTGTGCACCACGATCGAGGCGGAAGAGGACTCGGGCGCGCGGGTGATCTACGCGAGCGACCGCGTCGTGGTGGTCTGCCCGTTCTGGAGCGCGGTCCCCTACGAGATGCTCGTGATGCCGCGCGAGCACCACCCGCACCTCCACCGCAGCCCGACCGAGGACCTCATCGCCGTCGGCGAGGCGCTGCGGCAGGTGCTGCTGCGGTTGCGCGAGACCGTGGGCGACGTCGCCTACAACGTCGTGTTCCACTCGGCCCCGTACCGGGTGGGTGAGCCGTACCACTGGCACGCCCACATCTGGCCGAAGGCGACGACCACCGCCGGCTTCGAGTTGGGCACCGGCGTCGCGATCAACGTCATCTCGCCCGAGGAGGCGGCCGACACCCTGCGGGTCCCGGCGACGGCGCTGGCGGTCTAAGGCTTCGGGCTCGGGCGGCCGGCGTCAGCCGCCGGCGCGCACCGAGCGGGCCAGCTCCAGGAACGACACCAGCCGCCTGACCAGGTCGCGGTCCGGCCCGACCAGCCCACCGATGCCCGGCGTGTTGAGGTAGCCGGCCATGAAGGCGCGGCGGTTGCGCGCCTCCCAGGCTTGGCCGAGGGGCTCGAGCCCGAGGCGGCCCGTCGGGTCGCGCTCGGCGGCCGCGGTCGTGCTGGCCCGGTGCAGCGACCACAACATGTCGGCCACGTCGCCCAGCGGGGAACGCCGTCCGGGCGCGGACTCCCCCGCCAGCACCCCACCGGGGCGGCAGTCGCTGACCACCCACCCCTGGTCGGTGCGCGCCGTGCGCCCGAGCTGCAGGTCGCCGTGGGTGCGCAGCACCGGCAGCCGCACCTCGCTCTCGCGCAGCCCCTTGGCGAGCTCGCCGACCCCGGGCGCCTCGAGCAGCCCCGGGTCCGCCCCGGCCACGGTCGCCTCCGCCTCCTCCACCCAGTCGACCACCCTCTCGTGGTGGCGCAGGAAGGCACGGTCGAGGGCGAGATGCAGCCTCGCCGTCATCACCCCGAGGGCGCGGGCCTCGCCGCCGAAGTCGCCGCCCGCCGTCTCGGGCGTGCCCCCCGCGGCGTAGAAGTCGCGCAGCGAGGTGAGGGCGAGCGCCCAGCCGCCCGAGCGGTCGGCCAGCGGCTCTTGCACGACGCCCAGGTCGCGCCCGTCGGCGACCCACCGCACCAGCGGGGCCGCCACGTGGTTGAAGCCGGCCTCCTCCAGCGCCATCATGAAGTCGACGTCGGGCCTGGGTGCGTCGGCGAGCCACGGGAAGACGATGAGGTCACCGCGGTCCCCGCAGTCGAGCACCGTGGCGTCGCCGTCGTCGCGCACCACGTTGACCGGTCCCGGGCGCGGCTCGACGCCACGGACCGTCGCCAGCAACAGCGGCGCCAGCTGCGCGTCGCGCAGCGCGTCGGTGCAGACGGCCAGGCCCGCCTCGTCGTCGAGCAGGCCGAGCGCGGCCTCCTCGCCCGAGCGCAAGAAGTGCTGCTCGTCGGCGACCCCGCGCAGACCGACGACGAAATGGGCCAGGCGGCCCTCCACCTCGGCCACGATGTCGAGCAACCCGGGGCGCCCGGGGCGCAGGACCTCGGCGCGGACGATCGTGGGGGGCGTCTCCGGCGCGACCTGGCGCAGCCCCAGCCACGCCTCGGTCAGCGTGCGCAGCGCCTGGTCGCGCTCGTCCGTCATTCCTGGACCGGTCTCTCCTCGGGTACGAGATCGAACCACAAGAACCCGTAGGGCGGCAGCGTGATCGTGTACGGCTCCTCGGTGATGCTCGGGAACGGGACCCGTCCGAGCACCTCGTAGGGCGTGGAGCCCGCCCACTTGGCCAGCGCCAGCTCGGCCGGCTGGGCGAACCGGCTGAGGTTGTGGACGCACAGGACGGCCTGGTGCCGGTGCACGACCTCGTCGGCCTCGCTCTCGTTGCCGGCGGGGACCGTGCGGGCCAGCACGGTCGAGCGGCCCCAGTCGAGGCCGTCGTCGATCGATTCGCCGACCGAGGGGCCCTTCGCCGCCGGGGCGGTGAGGATGTCGGCCACCTCGCCCGAGCGCACGTAGGCCAGGACCGAGGGGTTGGCGCAGGGCAGCACCTCCATCGCGCCGACCCCCATGACCGGCAGGGCCCGGCGCTCGGTCACCATGCGCTGCAACCAGTGCAGGAACGACCCCTGGTTGCGCAGCTGCGCCTCCACGTTGAGCGCGGTGAAGCCGTAGACCGGGTCCATCAGCGGCGGCAGGTAGAGCTGCGCGAAGTCAGCCTGCGAGAAGCCGCCGTTGCGGTCGGGCGACCACTGCATCGGCGTGCGCACCGAGTCACGGTCGCCGAGATAGATGTTGTCGCCCATGAGGAGCTCGTCGCCGTAGTAGATCACCGGGCTGCCCGGCAGCGACAGGATCAGCGCGTAGAGGAGCTCGCCCGTCCGGCGGTCGTTGTCGAGCAGCGGGGCGAGGCGGCGCCCGATGCCCATGTGGCGCTTCATTCGAGGATCCTTGGCGTACTCCGCGATCAGGTAGTCGCGCTCCTCCTCGCTCACCTGCTCGAGCGTGAGCTCGTCGTGGTTGCGCAGGAAGATCGCCCACTGCGAGGCGCCGTCGATGACCGGGGTCTGCGCCAGGATCTCGGTGATCGGGTAGCGCTGTTCCCGCCGGACCGCCATGAAGAGCCGCGGCATGAGCGGGAAGTTGAAACACAGGTGGCACTCGTCGTCGTCGCCGAAGTAGTCCGCCACATCGCTCGGCCAACCGTTCGCCTCGGCCAGGAGTATCCGTCCCGGGTAGTCGGCGTCGATCTGCTTGCGGATGCGCTTGATGAACGCGTGCGTCTCGGGCAGGTGCTCGCCCGACGTCCCGTCGCGCTGGTAGAGGTACGGCACCGCATCGAGCCGGAAGCCGTCGAAGCCGAGGTCGAGCCAGAACCGCACGAGGTCGATCATCGTGTCGGCGACCTCGGGGTTGTCGTAGTTGAGGTCTGGCTGGTGGTGGTAGAAGCGGTGCCAGTAGTACTGCTGGCGGGTGTCGTCCCATGTCCAGTTCGACCGCTCGACGTCGGTGAACACGACGCGGGCGTCGGGCCACTTCTGGTCGTCGTCGTTCCACACGTACCAGTCGGCCTTGGCGTTGTCGCGTGACGAACGCGACTCCTTGAACCACGGGTGCTCGTCGCTCGTGTGGTTCATGACGAGGTCGGCGATGACGCGAATGCCCCGTCGATGCGCGTCCTCCAAGAACGCGACGAGGTCGCCGATGCTGCCGTAGTCGGGCGAGACGTTGAAGAAGTCGCTGATGTCGTAGCCGCCGTCGCGCATCGGCGAGGGATAGAACGGGAGCAGCCAGATGCAGTCGATGCCGAGCCACTCGATGTAGTCGAGCTTGGCGCGCAGGCCCTTCAGGTCGCCGATGCCGTCGTTGTTGGCGTCGTTGTAGCCCCGGATGAGCACCTCGTAGAAGACGGCGTGCTGGAACCAGCGGACCGAGGGGTCGAAGGCGCCCTCGTTCGAGCTGACCGGGATCGGTGGTGAGCTCACCCGCTCACCGCCCGACGAAGGTGGCCTTGCCCGGGCCGTTCTCGCTGAACGAGCGGATGCCGATGGCGGCGTCCTCGGTCCGCCCGGCGGCGGCGAACGCCTCGCGCTCGATCGCGAGGCCCTCGCCCAGCGTGCCGTCGAGCCCTCGGTCCACCGCGGCCTTGGCGAAGCCGTGGGTAAGCACCGGGCCGGCGGCGAGCTCGGCCGCCCAGGCCAGCGCCGCCTCGTGGACGTAGTCGGGCGCGACGACGCGGTTGACGAGCCCGATGGCCTGGGCCTCCTCGGCCCGCACCTGGCGACCGGTCATGATCATCTCCTTGGCCCGCGACGAACCGATGAGGCGCGGCAGCCGCTGCGTGCCGCCGCCGCCGGGGATCACCCCGAGCAGCACCTCGGGCAACCCGAACTTCGAGTCCTCGGCGCAGACCCGGAAGTCGCAGGCGAGCGCCAGCTCGAGCCCGCCCCCCAGGGCGAACCCGTTCACGGCGGCGATCGTGGCCCGCGGCACGGAGGCCAGCGCGCCAAGGGCGGCGGCGAAGTTCGCCCCGACCGCCTCCGCACCGATGCGCTCGAGCTCGACGATGTCGGCCCCGGCGGCGAAGATCCGCCGCCCGCCCCACAGCACGACCGAACCCGGCGGGTCGTCGCGCAGGTCATTCGCCGCCGCCTCGAGCTGGCCCAGGACGGCCGCCGACAACGCGTTGGCCTTCGGGCGGTCCAGCCGAACGAGGGCGACGCCGTCCGGCTGGCGCTCGACGGTCACGAACGTCTCGGCCATGGCCGAACCGTACCTGACCTGGCGGCCTTCCTCGACGGGCGACCGGACCTGACCCCCCGGACCCGGTCCGGCGGTCGGACGGGGTCGGCGCCCACGGCTGGAGATCCGAACGCAGGTGCCTCTCCCGCGACTGCCTACGCGTCGAAGGCGGACCTTGGTCCGGGTACCTATGGCCACCGCCTTATGAATTCGACGAGGAGAAGGCGGATCAACTCATAAAGATAAGGGGGAGCGCGTAGTCACGCAGAAGAAGATCAGCCCTCTCGGCATAGTCAGCTGCGGGCGAGGCACCGGAGTTCCCCTGGAGGGCACGGGCGCTCGGTCCGGCGGGGCGGGGCGCAACCCCCGCTGGGGTCAGGCGCCCAACAGCCGGTCGGCCGCGTGATACGGGTCGAGCTCGCCCGCGACCAGTGCCTTGACGGCCGTGGTGAACTCCTCGCTCGCCACCAGCTCGTCGATGTGCACCTCGGTGCGCGCCAGCAGCACGCGGCGCAGCTCGAGGGCCAGGCGGTCGGCCCGGCGCGTCGTCAGCTGGCCCGAGCCGAGGAGGTGGGCCCGGTGGCGCGCCACCGCCCCCCACAGCTCGGCGATGCCCTCGGCCGCGGTGGCCGTCGTGTCGAGGATCTCGGGGCGCCACGCGCCCGGGCGGGCCAGGTCGAGCATCTGCTCCAGGTCGCGCCGCGCCTCGCGCGCACCGGGCCGATCGGCCTTGTTGATCACGAAGATGTCGGCCACCTCGAGCAACCCGGCCTTGTTGGCCTGCATCGAGTCGCCCCAACCCGGGGTGACGACGACGACCGTCGTGTCGGCGGCCGACGCGATCTCCACCTCCATCTGGCCCACGCCGACCGTCTCCACGATCACGACCCCGATGCCGGTGGCGCCGAGCAGGCGGACCGCGTCGGGCACCGCCAGCGAGAGGCCGCCCAAGTGCCCGCGCGTCGCCATCGAGCGAATGAAGACGCTCGGATCGAGCGCATGCTGGCCCATGCGCACCCGGTCGCCGAGGATCGCCCCGCCGCTGAACGGCGAAGTCGGGTCGACGGCCAGCACGGCGACCTGTGGCACCTCCTCGCCCGCCGTTCCCTCTTCCGCCGGCCAACCGCCGCGCACCGCGGTGATGAGGCCGTCGGTCAACGTCGACTTCCCTGAGCCCGGGGCGCCGGTGAGGCCGAGCGTGTAGGCCGTGTCGGAGCGATAGGCGAGCTCCGCCACGGCGGTCGCGGTCTCTCCCCCGCGCTCGATGTACGACAACAGCCGCGCCAACGCCACCCGGTCACCGGCGCGAGCCAGCTCCAACAGCGATGCCGGCTCGGTCGGCAGGGGCGGGCGTGGGCTCGGCGAGGAGCTCATCGGCGGGTCACCCGTGCACCGAGCGCGGCCAGCGACGCGACCAGGTCCTCGTAGCCCCGCCCGATGTGGTGCGCCCCACCCACCACCGTCTCACCGTCGGCCACCAGCCCGGCCAGCACCAGCGCCACACCGGCACGGATGTCGGGGGCCCGCACCGCGGCGCCGGAGAGCTTCGGCACGCCACGGACCACGGCGTGATGCCCCTCGGTCCGGATGTCGGCGCCCATGCGCCGCAGCTCCTCGACGTAGCGGAAGCGCCCCGAGAACAGGTTCTCCGTCAGGATCCCCACCCCGTCGGCCACCGTGAGCATCGCCACCAATAGCGGCGAATAGTCGGTAGCCACGCCCGGGTAGGGCAGCGTCGCCACGTCGGCCGACATCACCCGGCCGTCCGAAGACGCCCGCAGGCCGTCGGGCCCATAGGAGGTGGCCACGCCCATCTGGCCGACCTTGCGCAGCAGCATCTCCATGTGCTCGGGCCGGGCGTCGGTGATCATGACCTCGCCCCCGGCCATGCCCACCGCGGCGAGGAACGTCGCCGCCACCACGCGGTCGGGTACCACCGCGTGGTGCACCGGGCGCAGCGACTCCACGCCCTCGACCTCGATGCGCGACGTGCCCGCGCCGCGCACGACCGCGCCCATGGCGCACAGCATCGAGGCCAGGTCGGCCACCTCGGGCTCCTTGGCCGCGTTCTCGATCACGGTCGTCCCCTTGGCCAGGGCGGCCGCCATCAAGAGGTTGTCGGTCGCCGTGTGGCTCGGGTATTCCAGGACGACCCGCGCCCCCACCAGCCGGCCGCCCGGCACCGTGCCGAGCACCTCGCCGTGCGAGGACTCGAACCGGGCGCCCATGGCGGAGAGCCCGTTGATGTGAAAGTCGATCGGCCGGTCGCCGAAGTCGTCGCCGCCGGGCAGGGGCATGCGCACCGAGCCGCAGCGGGCGAGCAGCAGGCCCAACACGACGACCGACGCGCGCATCTTCTCGAAGAACTCGGGCGGGGCCTCCGGCACGAGGGCGCCGGTCGCCGGGGTCGTCACGGCCAAGTCGCCGTTCTCCAAGCGTTCGATGTCGGCACCCAACCCCCGCAGCACCTCGGCCATGGTGTCGACGTCGCTGATGCACGGGACGTTGGAGAGCACCGAGCGCCCCTCGGCCAGCAGGCAGGCCACCATGAGCTTGAGCGCCGAGTTCTTCGCCCCGCCTGCGGTCACGGTGCCCGACAGCGGGCCACCGGCCTCGACGACGATCTGGTCGCTGTCGTGGTGCACGACCTCAAGTATCGCCGCTGGACGACACCCCGGCCCCCAGTTGGCGATCCCCCACCCACTATGGTCACTGCCGTGGCGACGCCCTCCGAGCAGCCCGGCCAAGCTCCCGACCGCAACCTGGCCATGGATCTCGTGCGCACGACCGAGGCGGCGGCCATGGCCGCCAGCCGTTGGATGGGACGGGGCGACAAGATCGGCGCCGACGGCGCCGCCGTGGCAGCGATGCGCACCGTCCTGGCCAGCGTCCCCATGGACGGCATCGTCGTCATCGGAGAAGGCGAGAAGGACAACGCCCCGATGCTCTTCAACGGGGAGAAGATCGGCGACGGCACGCCCCCGATGACGGACATCGCGGTCGACCCCATCGACGGCACGACGCTGACGGCCCAGGGCCGCAACGGTGCGCTGGCGGTGATCGCCGTGTCCGAGCGCGGCTCCATGTTCGACCCGGGCCCCTGCGTGTACATGGAGAAGCTGGCCGTCGGGCCGCGCGCCATCGGCGCCTGCGACATCCGCCGCACGCCGACCGAGAACATGCACGCCCTCTCCGAGGCGCTCGGCCGTCCGGTCCGCGACCTCACCGCGGTCATCCTCGACCGGCCCCGGCACGGCGGCCTCATCACCGAGGTGCGCCAGACCGGCGCCCGCATCCGCCTGATCACCGACGGCGACGTGGCCGGCGCCATCTCGACCGGCTGGCCCGGCGCGGGCACCGACATCCTGTTCGGCATCGGCGGCACGCCCGAGGGCGTCCTGGCCGCGGCCGCGCTCAAGTGCATGGGCGGCGAGATCCAGGGCAAGCTCTACCCCCGCGACGAGGCCGAGCGGGTGGCGGCGCTCGAGGCCGGCTACCACCTCGACGCGGTGCTCAAGACCGACGACCTGGTGCAGGGGAACAACTGTTTCTTCGCCGCCACGGGCATCACCGACGGCGAGCTGCTCCAGGGGGTGCAGTACCACGAGTTCGGCGCCACGACCCAGTCGTTGGTGATGCGCTCCAAGTCGGGCACGCTGCGCAAGATCGACGCCAGCCACGCCCTGAAGAAGCTCGCCGAGTTCAGCTCGATCTCGTTCTCGTAGGTCCTTCGAGCCTGCGGCCTGCGGGCCTGCGGCCTTCGGCTCAGGGGCCGAACGATGCCGGCTACGCCTCGCCGGCGGCGACCGCCAGCCGCAGCTCGGCCCGGTCCAGCGAACCTTGGGCGTCGAGCAGGTCGACGTCGACCTCGACCTCTTCGCCCCCGGCGCCGCTGCTCTGCGTGCCGCGCCCGGCTCGCAGGTCGTTGACCCTCTGGGTCGCGGCGTCGCGCGCCAGCTCGGCGCGGGACACGTCGATCTCGTCGGCCAGCTCGGCGATCCCGGCCAGGATGGTCACCCGGGTGGAGAGCCCCGGCAGGGGGCCGTCGCCCTCGGCCAGGCCCTCGGCGGCGCCGGGACTCGTGTCCACCTGCAGGAACCCGCCGTGCACGGCGAAGCGCAGCAACGGGCCGTCGGCCTGCTCCAGCTTGAGCTCCACGGGCACGATGTCGCCCACGAGCGGCGTATGCCCGTCGAGCACGGTCAGATCGCCCTCCGAGGTGGCGAGCACCACCGAACGGGCGCCGCCCGCATAGAGCGATTGCTCGGGCGTGACGACCTCCACGCCGAAGATGCCGTCTGCCACTAGCTGACCTCGGCCTCGAGCTTCTTGGCCTTCTCGAGCACCGACTCGACGCCGCCGACGTTGAGGAACGCCTGCTCGGGCACGTGGTCGAGGTCGCCGTTGGCCAGCGCCTCGAAGGACTCCACCGTCTCGTCGATCGGCACGAAGATGCCGGGCACGCCGGTGAAGACCTCGGCCACGAAGAACGGCTGCGACAAGAAGCGCTGCACCTTGCGGGCCCGGTTCACCGTCACGCGGTCCTCCTCGGACAGTTCGTCCATGCCGAGGATGGCGATGATGTCCTGCAGCTCCTTGTAGCGCTGGAGGATCTCTTGGACGCGCCGGGCCACGGCGTAGTGCCGGTCGCCCACGATTTCGGGCGCCAGGATGTTCGACGTCGACGCCAGCGGGTCCACCGCCGGGTAGATACCCAGCGCGGCGATCTGACGGGACAGCTCCGTCGTGGCATCGAGGTGGGTGAACGTCGTGAACGGTGCCGGGTCGGTGTAGTCGTCGGCCGGCACGTAGACCGCCTGCAGCGAGGTGATCGACTTGCCCTTGGTCGAGGTGATCCGCTCCTGCAGCTCGCCCATCTCATCGGCCAAGGTGGGCTGGTAGCCCACGGCCGACGGCATGCGGCCCAGCAGGGTCGAGACCTCGGAGCCGGCCTGGACGAAGCGGAAGATGTTGTCGATGAAGAGCAGCACGTCCTGGTTCTGCACGTCGCGGAAGTACTCCGCCATGGTGAGCGCGGCGAGGCCGACGCGCAGGCGGACGCCGGGGGGCTCGTCCATCTGGCCGTAGACGAGGGCGGCCTTGTCGATCACGCCCGACTCCTGCATTTCGAGCCACATGTCGGTGCCCTCACGGGTGCGCTCGCCCACGCCGGCGAAGACCGAGACGCCGCTGTATTGCTGGGCCACCCGGTGGATCATCTCTTGGATGATGACGGTCTTGCCCACGCCGGCACCACCGAAGAGGCCGATCTTGCCGCCCTGCACGTAGGGCTCGAGCAGGTCGACGACCTTGATGCCGGTTTCGAACATCTGGGCCCGCGCTTCGAGCTGGTCGAACGCCGGCGCGTTGCGGTGGATCTCCCAGTAGTCCTCCACCCCTTCGATGGAGTCGGTGTCGAGGGGCTGGCCGAGCACGTTGAACACGTGCCCGAGGACCGCGTTGCCGACGGGAACGGTGATCCCGCGCCCGAGGTTGCGCACCGGGGCGCCCCGGACGAGCCCGTCGGTCTGCTGCATGCAAATGCAGCGCACGCGCCCATCGCCGATCTGCTGGGCCACCTCGGCGGTGACCTGATGGGACGACCCGTCGAGCTCAATGGTGAACTCGACGGCGTGGTTGATCTCGGGCAGCGCGTGCGGGGGAAACTCGACGTCGATCACGGGACCGGCGATGGCCACCACCCGGCCGTCGTCGAGTGTGCCCGCCGGCGTCGTGTCCTGCATGGTCGTCACAGTCATTGCGGTCAAGCTCCCTTCGCTTGGCGGAGCGCCTCGGCGCCGCCAACGATCTCCATGATTTCGGTCGTGATGGCATCCTGACGTGCACGGTTCATCACGCGCGTCAGGGTGCGGACGAGCTCGTCCGCGTTCTCGCTCGCAGCCGCCATGGCCCGCTGCTGGGCGGTGAAGAACGAGGCCGTGCCCTCCAACAGTGCGGCGAAGATCTCGGCCTCGAGCGCCCGTGGCGCAAGTTCCACGAGAAGCTTCTCGGGCTCGGGCTCGAACTCGGTGTAGCCCTCCAGCGTCGAGTCGTCGGTCGGAGCCGCGTCCTCGTCGGTCTCGGGAAGCGGCAGCGGCAGGAGCTGCAGGCGCTCCACTCGTTGAATGCCGGCCGAGATGAACCGCGTGGAGACCATCTGGACCAGATCAACCTCACCGTTCACGAACGGCGCGGCCACGACGGCGGCCACGCGACGGGCGTCGGAGAACTCGGGGCGGTCGGCGAAGCCGACGAACGACTCTGCGATCTCGATGCCGCGATAACGGAAGTACGGCGGCGCCTTCTTGCCCACCGACCACACGGTGACCTCGGCGCCGTTGGCCCGGTGCTCCGCCACCAGGCGCTCGGTCGTGCGCAGCACCCCCGAGTTGTAGGAGCCGGCCAGGCCACGGTCGCCCGTGATGGCCAGAATGCCCACCTGACTGATCGTTTCGGGCGTCCCGAGCAGCTTGGCCGCGGCCAGCGGGTCGGCCGCCGCGGTGACGCGCAGGACGCGCTCCATCCCGTCGCGGTACGGGCGGTTGGCCGCAATACGCGCCTGGGCGCGCACGATCCGCGAGGCCGCGATGAGCTCCATCGCCTTGGTGATCTTCCTCGTGGACTGCACGCTGCGGATACGCCGCCGCAGGATGCGCTCTTGGCCTCCAGCCATGGATCAGTCGACCTTCCCGGTGTCGAACGTCTCGACGAACGCGGTCAGCGCCTTGTCGATCTCGCCCTCGTCGGGCAGGGCCCCGGTGGAGCGGATGGAGTCGAGCACCGAGGCGTGGTTCGCCTTGAGGAACTCGATCAGCTCCGTCTCGAAGCGTGAGACCTCGCTCACCGGCACGCTGTCGGTCCAGCCCTTGGTGCCGGCATAGATCGCCATCACCTGCTCCTCGACCGGCACCGGCGCGTTCTGCGGCTGCTTCAACAACTCGGTCAGCCGATAGCCGCGATCGAGCTGGGCCTGCGACACCTTGTCGAGCTCGGACCCGAAGGTGGCGAACGACTCGAGCTCGCGGAACTGGGCCAGGTCGAGCTTCAAGGTGCCCGACACGTTCTTCATGGCCCTCACCTGCGCCGCACTGCCGACCCGACTCACCGAGTTGCCGACGTTGATGGCCGGTCGGATGCCCGAGTTGAACAGGTCGGTCTCCAAGAAGACCTGACCGTCGGTGATGGAGATGACGTTGGTGGGGATGTAGGCCGAGATGTCGCCCGCCTTCGTCTCGATGATCGGCAGGGCCGTCATCGAACCGCCGCCCAATGCGTCGGACAGCTTGGCGGCGCGCTCGAGCAGGCGGGAGTGCAGATAGAACACGTCGCCCGGGTAGGCCTCGCGCCCCGGCGGGCGCCGAAGCAACAAGGAGACGGAGCGGTAGGCCTCGGCCTGCTTGGACAGGTCGTCGTAGATGATGAGCGCGTGCTGGCCGTTCTCCATCCAGTGCTGACCCATGGCGCAACCGGCGTAGGGAGCGAGGTATTTGAACGGGGCGGGGTCGCCCGCCGACGCCACCACCACCACCGTGTACTCGAGCGCGTTGTGGTCCTCGAGGGTGGCCACCGTCTGCGCCACCGACGAGTTCTTCTGCCCGATGGCGACGTAGATGCACTTCACGCCCTGGCCGGCCTGGTTGATGATCGTGTCGACCGCCACCGTGGTCTTGCCCGTCTTGCGGTCGCCGATAATCAGCTCACGCTGGCCACGACCGATCGGCGTCATGGCGTCGATGGCCTTGATGCCGGTTTGCAGCGGCTCGCTCACCGGCTGGCGGCCGACGATGCCCGGGGCCTGCACCTCCATGCGGCGGGTTTCGCCGGCGTTGATCGGACCCTTGCCGTCCAGCGGCTCACCGAGGGCGTTGACGACGCGCCCGAGCAGGGCGTCGCCCACCGGGACGGTCTGGATCCGGCCGGTGGCCTTCACGGTCTGCTCTTCCTCGAGCTTGTCGACCTCGCCGAGGACGACCGCACCGATGGTGTCCTCATCGAGGTTGAGGGCCAGGCCCAGCGTGCCGTCCTCGAACTCGAGCAGCTCGTTCACCGCCGCGCCGGGAAGACCAGACACCCGGGCGATGCCATCGCCGACCTCGACGATGCGCCCGATCTGCTCGGTCCCGACGGCCGGCGTGTACTCCTCGACGTGGCGCTCGAGCGCGCTGGTGATCTCACTGGCGTCGATCGTGAGCTCTGCCATCAGTTTGCTCCCTCTGTGTTATCCGTAGAACTGTGGGCCCGCCGGCCGAACCCAGATGGTTCCCAACCGGCGGGAGTCAAATGCTCCCGCAGGGCTTCGAGCCGGCCCCGCGTCGTGGCGTCTACCTGTAGGTCGCCGATGCGGATACGCGCCCCGCTCAGCAACGACTCGTCGACCTCGACCTGCAGCTCGACCGGCGCACCAGCCAGTGTGCCGAGCGACTCCGAGAGCGCGTTGCGCTGCGTATCGTCGATGGGCGCCGCGGCGGTGACCCGGGCGATGCGCCAGCCGCGGGCCCGGGCCGTGTCCTCGACCAGGAAGTCGAGCGTGCCCACGACATCCCTGGCCCGACCGCCGGCAACGACGTAGCGGACCAGCCGTAGTGTGGCCGCGGGGACCTTGTCCTCGAGCAGCTGGCTGACGAGGCCCTGGCGGGCGTCGAGCTCGAGGTCGCGATCGGTCAGGGCGGAACGGAGCAGCGGCGTCGCCGCGACGATGCGGGCGAACCGAAAGAGGTCGTCTTCGAGCGATTCGAGCTCCTGGTTCGACATGTCCTCATGGACCGCGGTGGCGTACCCCGCGACGCGCTGGCGCGACGCCATCAGGCTGAGCGCGGGCTCGTCGTCTTGTCCCTCGGCCAGATGTCGCATCCTCATGGCCAGCCAGGACAGGGCGGAGGTGACTTGTTGCGCATGGACCGCGCCGCACGCGTAGGCGGCCACGCGGCGGGCCTCAGCCGAGACCTTCCCCTCGAGCAAGTCGAGCATCACGGCTCGCCGCGCCGTTCCCGCGACCGTCGTGTCGCTCAGCGCCGACCGCAGCTGCGGGTTCGCCATGACGAGCTGATCGATCGCCTCCACGTCGGCCGCAGTGCCGGCGAGCGCGCCGGAGCCGGCCGCCTCGGCGATAGCGGCCGAGTAGCCCTGAAGGGCTGGATTCACGAGCGCGACCCGGCGCCCGCGGCGGCGCCGTCGGGCTCCTCGCGCAGGGCGGTCACGGCCTCGTCGATGAGGTCGCGGTGCACGTCGAGGTTGACCTCGCGCCCAATGACCCGTTCAACCACTTCCATGACCACTTCACCCATGCGGGACGCGGCCTCCTCGACGGCACGCTGCCGGGCCAACGCGATCTCGACGTCCGCGTTGCCAACGATGCGCTCGTACTCGGATTGCCCGCGCGCCTGCGCGTCAGTGCGAACCTGCTCGGCCGTGCGGTTCGCCGTCGTGACGATCTCCCGGGCCTGCTGGCGCGCCTGCTCGAGCACCGTCCGGCGTTCGTCGTCGGCGGCCTCGGCATCCGCACGAGCCTGGTCGGCCGACTCCAAAGAGGCTCGAATCTTCTCCTGACGCTCTTCCATCGCCTTGTTGATGGGCGGCAGCACCCACTTGTACACGGCGAGGATGAGCAGGATCGATATGACGAGCTCAATGATGAAGGTGCCGTTCGGCACGAGGAAAATGCTTGCTGTGGTCATGGTCGTTCCCGATCTTCGGGTCTGGTGACGTGAATACGGAGCGTCGGACTACGCCGTGATGCTCTTGGCGGCAAAGACGTAGACGAAGACGACCATGAAGAGGAGGTTGATGAAGTACATGGCCTCCACCAGACCGACCGTCAGGAAGAAGTACTGACGCGCCTTGCCTTCGACCTCGGGCTGCCGGGCGATGGCGGCGATGGTCTGAGAACCGGCCAGGCCGTCACCGACCGCAGCGCCGATGGCGCCACCACCGAGGGCGAGACCGCCACCGACGAGCGCACCGGCGATTCGTATCGAGCCTTCAACTGTTCCTGCCATTGTTTTCTTTCTCCTTTGTCGAGATCTTTGCGACCCGCCGCCCACTGTCGGCGGCTAGTGGGCCTCGTCCGAGCTGGTGGCCATGCCGAGGTAGATGATGGTCAGCAGAGCGAAAATGAAGGCCTGGATCGCCCCGATGAACAGCTCGTCGAAGGGTTTCCAGACGGCCAGGCCGATCCACGAGGCGTAAGGCGGGATCAGGGTGACGATGACCGCGATCATCAAGACGCCCGAGAAGATGTTGCCGAAGAGCCGGAAGGTCAACGTGATCGGCTTCGTGAGCTCCTCGATGATGTTGATCGGCGTCAACGCGGCGTAGGGCTGGGCGTAGTGCTTGAAGTAGCCGCGCCCGCCACGCGCCTTCACCGAGTTCCAGTGCACGAGGAAGATCACGATCACCGCCAACGCGAGCGGCAGGTTCACGTCGCCGGTGGGCGGGGCGAGGATGCCCGGGTCGCCACTGGGGATGAAGGCGAGCCAGTTGCAGATCAAGATGAACAAGAAGACCGTGATGCCTAGACCGACAAAGCGACGACCTTGGGGACCGATGGCGGACTCGGCGAGGTCCGACACCTGCTCGACCAGGACCTCCCAGAAGAGCTGCAGCTTGCCGGGCACGCCCGACGTCGCCTTTCGGCGCATCAGGAAACCCAAGGTCAAGAGGATGGCGACGGCGATCAAGGTGGTCCAGACCACGTCCAAGTCGACCGTTCCCAGCCCCGGCACGTGCACCACGCCGCGGTGGGCGCCGATGGTGATGTTGCCGCTGGCCAGGATGAAGGTTTCTCTCACTGGATTCCCTGGGACATCACGATGCGCCCGACGTTGACGACGAAGAGCAGTTGAAAGATGACGAGGCCGGCCACGGCGCCGATGCCCAGCGCGCCGTTGAGCAGCAGCAGGCCGATAGCGATCACGGTGATGATCCCGAGGCGGGTGACGCTCTTGGTGCCCATGGCGCGGCGCAGCACCTTGTTGCTGCTGACTTCTTCGCCCTCGCCCGGGGGCTTGAGCTTGGCGATGCCGGAGTCCAAGAAGCGCAGGTTCACGATCGCCATGCCCAACCCGATGATGAGTCCGAGCGCCCCCCACAAGGAGCCGAGCAACGCGACGACGATGACGGCGACGGCACCGACGATCAGGGCGGAGACAACCGTGCGTCGCAGCACCTTGGTCAGCGCGGCGCTGCCGAGGTCGGACAGGCCTTCGAGCAGATTCATGCGGCCATCTCAGCCGAGACGTGCCCTACAGGTACGTGCGAATCTGCTTGATGACGCTCAGCGCGGCCGTCACCAACCCCAGCGCCAGGCCGACGAGCAGGAGTGCCGGGGCCGTGTGGAGCTTGTCGTCCAACCACAGGCCGAGGACCACGCCCGCGGCAACGCAGACCGCGGCCGAGAGCCCCATGCTGAGGAAGGCGGCCGCTCCAGGCAGGGGTTTTGGGTCCCCTGGCGGCGGCTGTTCGTCCTGGGCGCTCACCTGACGGGGCGCGCCGGACGACCCTTACCTGACGTTCCATGCGACTGCTCGCCCCTTATGCCGTGCGTGGCGCGCCGGAGTCCGTCGCCCTGATGACCGCGCATGCAGCACCGGACGAGGCGAGGTGGACGGGGTACACAGGCGTCATCTTCGCATCTGAGCCCGATTGGCGTCCAAACGATCAGGA
>DASZLL010000056.1:0-20683 GCA_035552395.1 Acidimicrobiales bacterium | reverse complement strand
AAGGTGGTCAATTCGGCTTCGTCCTCGCACGCCCGGAGGAACACCTCCAACGGCTCACGGTAGGACTCGCTTCCGGGCTCAGCGGACCCGGCCGTCTTGACCGCTGCGGCAACGATTGACGAAGGCGTCAGGGAGGGTCGGGTGACGCCAAGGCGAGAGAGCTGTGCGCCGACCTTGTTCAGCGCGCGCAGGGGCTTGCTCTGCAACTCTGAGTCACGCCACGTATACCCCCGATCCATCAGGGTGAGATCTCCACGACGGTGCGACCCACGGAGCGCCGGGCCTCGTGGTCATCGAGGGCGCGCCCCGCTTCTTCCATCGTCACGCGCCGCCCGATGAACGGTCGGATCATCCCCTTGGCGACCATGGCCAGGAGGTCGGCATGGACCTCATCGGCGACGTCCCGTCCGAAGGGGTTGAACCCGAACCTCCGCATACCCGGGTCCACCGAATCGGCCCAACCCAACATCACGCACACGATGTCGATATTGCCCAGGCAGGCCATGCGCAGCGGCCGGCCGGTCATGCCGTTCTCGTCGTCGTCAGCGAAACCCACCGCGAGGTAGCGACCGCCATGAGCCGTGCAACGCCAAGAGCGTTCGGCGACGTCTCCTCCGGTCAGGTCGTAGATGACGTCTGCACCCTGATCGGAGGTCGCCGTCAACACGGACTCGACGAAATCCTCTTTGAGATGGTCGATCACCAGATCAGCGCCGAGCGATGTGCAGAGAGCACCCTTCTCCGTCCCACCGGCTATTGCGACGACTTTGGCGCCGACCGCCTTGCCCAACTGGATGCCCGCCGTACCCAATCCGCTGGCGGCCGAATGGATGACCAACGTCTCGCCCGCCTGCAACCGCCCCCGGCGGAACAGCGCCAGATGTGAGGCCTGAAAGGACAACACGAAGGCGGTAGCTTCGGCGTCATCGAGTTCTGGCGGCGCGTCGAAAACAGAGATCGAGGGGGCAATGGCGAATTCCGCGATCCCACCGAGGGCTGTCTTCGTAATGGCCACGACCCGCTTGCCGAGCCATCCCTCCGCCCCCTCGCCCACGGCATCGACGACGCCGCACACGTCCATACCCAGCGTGAAAGGCGGGGGCGTCGGAACTGAGACGAGCTTGCCGCGGCATCGATCGATGTCGTTGAAGTTGAGCGAGGCGGCGGCGACCGCAATCCGAACTTCCCCCGGCCCGGGCTCGGGACGCGCAACCGTGCGCACGGCCAGGACCTCACCCGGGCTGCCATGGCTGGTCACCTGCAAGGCCTTCATGTGCCACCCCCCGGTGATACGCGAGACGAACCTAGTTCAGTGTCTCACAACTCCCATATTCGTTCCACCGAGCCGCGCTTCGAAGGCGGGGACAAACCAGGCTTCGAGTTGCCGACGAATGTCTTCAGGCTTCCGGCCGCCGTTCCCCGGTACGGCGGCGAAGGAGATGAGGATCCGCAGAATCCAGTCGACCAGGTCCATCATCTCTTGCTCGGAAATCGATCCGTCGGCCAGCGAAGACTCCAGCAGCGGTCGTACTCCGGCTTCGCCGATCCGTCGGAGTGCCTCTCCTTGAATCGCTTGTGTGGCGGCCCAGGCCACGGAGTCACCACCGAAGACGGCGGCGTGGACGGGTCGCCTTCCGATCTCCTCGATGCTGTAGAGCATGCCTTCGAGAATGCGTTCCCGCGGATCGTCGATTTGGGCGAGATGGGCTTCCGCATCGACCGCCATGGCCTCGGATTCTCGAGTGAGCACGGCCAGGAAGATGGCTTCATGGCTGCCAAAGCGGCGGTAGAGGGTGGCGCGAGAGATTCCCACCACCTGAGCGATGTCCGTCGCCGTCGTCTTCGCCACCCCAAAGCGCAGGTAACACGACGCGGCCGCATCCAGCACCGCGTCAAACTCGACGCCGGGATGACGTTGTTGGGACATTGGGCTCCTTGCCGTGCCTTCGCGAGCAGTTGACGCACCGGCCGACCTCTCCACCGTTACACACGACGGTGAGGACGAGCCAGCGGGCAGTCACGTGGGCCGTGAGGACCGCGGGCACAAGGCATTGTTGGCAAACTGGGTCGTGATGACCGATGTCGCGACGGGATGGCAGACGCTGACCGACCCCATCGCGGGCTCGAGGACTCAGTTCGAATGACAATGCCTCGAGCCCTGGAGTGGCTGAAGGTCGTCGTCCTCACTGACAACCTGACGGACAGTTACTCATCCAAACCGGCTCACGTCACGCCCGAATTCAACAACATCGCTCGGGCGGGCGCGCACGAGATTTCGGGCGCCACGCTGTGCTGCGCACAGCTAGGGCTGTCCCTGATGCTCACGGCTGCGGTAAACGACCAGCAGCACAAGCTCCTCTTCGACGCTGGAGTCGAGGGCGTCATGCTGCTCCGAAACAGCCGGAACCTAGGAGAACCACTCGACGACGTGGAAGAGATCGCTATCAGCCACGGGCACTGGGATCACACGGGCGCGCTGATCTCTGTGCTCGACCAAGCGACCCGGAACGATCGCACGGTGCCCTGCCACGTGAATCCCGGCATGTTCGTTGAGCGGGCCGCCCGCCTGAGTGACGGACGCATCATGCCGTTCCAGCCGGTTCCGTCCGTTGCGGAGCTGACGGCGCACGGCGCGGACGTTGTGAACGATGGCGACGAACGCTTCCTCCTCGATGGCTTCTTCTACTACAGCGGTGAGATCCCGCGCGAAACCAGCTTTGAGAAGGGCCGCTTGGATCATCTGGCCCGACCGAGCGCGCAAGACGAGTGGCAACCCGATCCGTTCCTCATGGACGAGCGCTACCTGGCGGTCAACCTGAGGGACGCGGGACTGCTCATCTTCAGCGCGTGTTCGCACGCCGGGATCGTGAACGTGCTGCGCCACGCGCAACAGCGCTTCCCCGAATTGCCAATGTATGGCGCCTTCGGCGGATTCCATTTGGTCGGTTCCCTCGAAGCGATCATTCCCGAGACCGTCGAGCACTTGAAGACCTTCGGACTGGCCCAAATCGTGCCCGGACACTGCAGTGGCTTCCGGGCCGTCAACGCGCTCTTGCAAGAGTTCGGAGAGGATGTCGTCGTCCCCTGTGCGGTAGGCAGCAGCTACAGGTTTCCGCCCAATCGCGTGGCCTGAATCCCCTCAATCCGCTGCTCTCCCCTTCGCCCGGCCGGTCGGCGTACAAGGGTGGCAATGAGGCAATTAAAGAGAAGGACATCACGGCCGAACACCCAAACGTTCAGAAGGTCCGGGCTGCGTACACTGCGTTCGCTTTCGGCGATCTCACCGCTGCGCTGAAGGATCTCGCCGACGACGCGGTCTTTCATTTCGGCGGCGAAACCCCAGTCGGTGGAGACTCCGTGGGCCCTCAGGAGCGAACTTCCACCAGTTCGATCGCTCCTTCTGGGCAGCCAGTGACACATTTGCCACATTCGTGGCAGTCATCGGCCCGCACGACGTAGGCGGTCATACGCCGATGCGCCGTGCTGCGGAGCTTGCCGAGCATGCCCAGGGCGGTGAAGTCGTCGGGGTCCATTCGACGCACCTCGAAAACGTCGTAAGGACACTCCCGAACGCAATCGCGCTTGGCTTCGCAGCGCCCATGATCGATAACCGGACGAGTCGTCATGTGCACACCTCTACTCGAGTTCCTTCCAGTGCTCACGGCCGAACAGCCGGCCCCAGCGGGCCGTCAGTGACGGGCCCTCGTCGTGCGCCGTGTCCGGGTGCAGCACAAGGGATCCTTTCGGGGCTGGCAGCGAGTCGACCTCATCGTCGGAAATGATGCTGTGAACCGCCGTCGTGGTGATGTCCGTGATCTGGTCCCGGTCGACGAAACGGAGGCCGTGGTGATGCGTCTTGATCGCCAGGCCGTCAAAGAGGTCGAGCTCCGGTACCTGGAGGACGTGCTCGACCGTCCCGAACTCCGTCCCCGAAGCCGTCACGACCGCGGTACCGGGCTCGAGGGCCATGTAGGAGATGGGTTTGCCGTCGGACACGTGCGCCTCCTCGTCAAACGCAAACGGTAGCCCGATAGCCTCCCGTCATGTCTGCGGATGACCTCGCTTCCGAGCTGCTCAAGACCGTCCTCGACGCCGATCCGCTGGCCGGTTCGCTCTACGGCTTTCCCGGTTACGACGACCGACTTCCTGATCTGAGCGCCGAGTCGGAGCAGCGCGTGGACGCCGATCTCACCTCGATCGCCCAACGGGCCGAAGACCTTCCCGACGTTGGGCTGAACGAACCCGAGCATCAGACCCTCGACTTCGCACGCGTCATGGCCCGGGGCATGGCCGGTGCCGCCGAGGTTCCCCTGACCGAGTTCACCATCTGCGACACCTTCGTCGCCCCCGTGCCCGGCGTGCTTACCACGCTGCCCAAGCTCCAACTCGACACGGAGGAGCGCCGGCAGGGCTACCTCGCTCGGTTGCGTGCGTTGCCCGAACTGCTCGCCACCGCCGGCGAGCGCCATCGACAAGGAACGAGCGCCGGCCGCACCGCGGTGGCGCGCCTCGTCGAGTCGGCCGTCGCCCAGCTCGACCTCCTGATCGCCGACCCCGGTCTCGGCGGCGTCGCCCGCACCGAGCAAGCCGACGATGGGTTCCGACGGGCCGCCGGCGAGGCGATCGATCAAGGCGTCCGTCCCGCGCTCGCCGCCTACCGCGACGGATTGAGGGCGGACATTCTTCCCGCCGCCCGCGACGACGACCATCCCGGCATCTGCTTCCTCCCCGACGGTGACGCCATGTACCGGGCCATGGCACGCCTGCACACCTCGACTGACTACACCCCCGACGAGCTCCATGCGATGGGGCGCGAGATCGTCGCCCAAGTGCGTGAGGAGCTCATCGAGACGGGATCCCGGCTCTGGCACACGAGCGAGCCCACCGAGATCTTCGACCATCTCTGCAACGACCCTGAGCTGCGCTACGCGAGTCGGGACGAAATGCTCGAACACGCGCGGCGCGTCGTGGCGGCGGCGGAACGTGAGGCGCCGCGCTGGTTCGCCACGGTTCCCGACCAGCCCTGCACGGTCGAGCCCGTGCCCGAGGCCGAGGAAGCCGGCATGGCAGCGGCCTATTACATGCCCGGTGCGATCGACGGCTCACGGCACGGGACGTACTACCTCAATACGTACAAACCCGAAGAGCGTCATCGGTACGCCGCGGAGGACATCGCCTTTCACGAAGCGGTGCCGGGCCACCATTTCCAGCTCACCATCGCGATGGAGTCGACCGACCTGTCGTCGGCGCGGCGGGTGCTGCACGACACCGCCTGCGCCGAGGGGTGGGGCCTCTACAGCGAACGGCTGGCCGACGAGATGGGGCTCTACAGCGACGACGTCGCCCGGATGGGCCTCTTCGCCGCCGACTCGTGGCGCGCCAGCCGCCTAGTCGTCGACACCGGCATCCACGCGCTCGGGTGGAGCCGGCGGAAAGCCGTCGAATGGCTGGGCGCCAATACGCCCATGCCTCGCATCGAAGTCGAGTCAGAGGTCGACCGCTATATCTCGTTCCCCGGCCAAGCGTTGGCCTACATGGTGGGCCGCCGCGAGATCGTCCGGCTCCGCGCCCGGGCCGCGGAAGGTCTCGGCGCGCGCTTCGACCTCAAACAGTTCCACGACCTCGTTCTGCGAGTGGGGATCCTGCCCTTGCCTGCGCTAGCCCGGACCGTGGAGCGCTGGATCGAACGAAGCGCGACTGCCTAGGTCTGTCGCGCCCCGAGATGCCGAGCGACGGACCGCTCAGGGGCCGAGCGTGGAGTGCTGGTTGCGGATTGCCGCATCCACCGCGTCAACCCAACGACGCGGTGTCCAGTGACCGACCTCGGGGTGCGCCGCGAGCTCGAGCTCGAGCGGAATGAGCACCGTCGACTGCAGCTCCTCGAGCGTCATGTCCTCGCTGGTCAGGTCGAGCACCTCGTAGGCCAGGTAGCAGCGAGCGATCCGCCAGCTGCGTCCTGTCCGTCGGGGCTTGGCGGGTCGATGCACGCAGTCGTCGATCTGGCCGCCGGTGCCGTGGGCCAAGAGGTTCGTCCAGGTCCAGACCGGCACATCGGTCCCCTGCTCCTCCCAGAACTCGGCCAGTGTGCCGTTCAGGTACGCCTCGGACTCCATGGCCAGCACGTCGCCGGCCAGGTCCCGCCGCCGCTTCCTCATCATTGCCTCCCCCACGCCGCGCGACCCCAGAGAGCTGCGGCTCGGCCAGTCACACTCATTGTCGAGTGGTGTACCCAGATCCCTCGAGATGCAAAGATGCCGATCCCCCACGGATGGGGCCCGTCTTCAGGGGGCTCATGTGAGCACCGCAGCGTCACGACGACCCATCGCGCCCGCCGCCATGACGACCCCGAACAGGCAGACGGCGAGCACGTGGACCGCGGTGCACCACAGGCAGATGGCGCCGATCCGGAAGAGCTCGACATACACCAGGTAGAGCACCATTGCGGCACCCAGCCCCGCCATCGCGACGCGGGCCCGGTTGAGCCGGCCCCGCCCCGAGCGCCAGGACCACGGCAGGGTGAGACCGGTCATCACGACCGACCACACGAGCCCGAGCACGGCGACCGGCACCCCGAGGATCACGGACCACGAACTCGTCGTGACCAGCGTGCAGTTCACGACGCCCGTGTCCGGGCACGCCAGGGCGGCCGGGTCGCTGTAGTGCGTCACCGTGAGGTACGACGCGACGGCGACTGCCGCCAGCGAGAGCGCCAGCGACGTGACCTGCGCCCACCGGGGCGCCGCCGCGCCCTCCCGCTGCGGAGTCCTCATGTCACGCCCCCAGCGACTTCGCGATCGACGCGATGACCGGTGAGCTGGCCACGCTGGTCGGCTGCTGGCCCGTCACCTCGACGATGGCCGCCGTGATCTCGTTCGCTGCCCCGTCGATGGCCTGGGCCACCGGGCTGCTCGGGTCACCGAGCTGCTGCGCGATCTGGGTTTGGGTCAGGCCGGCCAGGACCTGCGGGGAGTAGCTCGCCCCGACGACGACGTACTTGTTGGCGATGTCGAGGAACGGGATGCTCCCCTGCTGGTCGAAGCGGGCGAGCAGGTTGGACTGCTGCGCCGTCGGCCGCTGCAACGTGGGATACGTCCCGTTCACCGCTTGATTCGTCTGTTCCTCGACCGGCTGGAAATCGAGATACTGGCTCGAATACTGCGACCCGTAGAAGGACAGGGTCTGAGTGTTGGGGTAGACGTCGTTGGCGGCCGAATGTGTGGCCGACAGGTTCGAGAAGGTTCCGAACCGGGACAGGGCCACGGCGATGGCCCACCGCTCCGCCGCACAATACGGGCAGTACTCGGCCCCGATGTAGGTCACGACCGGCTTGCCGGCGGCGTCGCGCAGGATCGGGCTGTCGCCGGTCGCGCTGGGCGCCACGACCGAAGCGGACTTGCCCACGCTGTCGAGCGTCGCCGCCGGGACGCTCAGCGACGCCACGACGCTGGGCGTCAGCGGGCTCGTACCCGGGTCAGATGGAGCCGCCGTCCCGTTCCCAGCGGCGAGCTGTGACGCGGCTGCGGTCGGCGCCGACGAGCTGGACGTCGCCTTGACGATCACCATGGTCCCGATGACGGCGAGGACCAAGGCAACCGGCACGAGCGCCGAGAGCACCGGATGCCGCGAGCGGAACCTCCCGGTCGCGTGAGTGGCGTTGCTCGCACCCGGAGTGCGACCGCCTGGGCGACCTCGTGCGGCAGTCTTCGAATTGTTGGGATGCGTGGTGGTTGTGGTGGTGCGGCGCGCCGAGCGGACGCGCCGGTTGTTTGACTTCGACATTTCGTTCTCCTGAATTGGGCGGGCGCGGCGGTTGCCGGCCCGAATGCTCCACGGAGGTCTTGCGCGACCTCCTCTGATCAATGGCGTCCCGCACCGCCGCGGAAGGGCGGTGGGTCAGCACGCGGGGTAGCGCGGTGGAGCTAGGAGAACTGGGGCGGCCGGAGCAGCGGGTTCGGACTGCCGGCCGGGAGCGGAACGACCTCGGCGCGACGACGGCGTCGCCGCCCGACGGCGATCGCGACAACCGCGAGCCCGCTCAGCACGCCGGCCAACGCCGCCGTCGGCGCCGGGGCGGGCGGTGCGGGACTGCCCTTGCCGCAGGTGGCGTCGACACAGCCCGGGAGTGCGGTCAGCGGGGCTTCCGCCGCTTGCACCATTTCGGTCGCCGTGCCCTGTGCGCCGGCCAGAAGGCCGTGCGGCAGGAAGCCGCCGACGATCGCGGCGCCGATGATCGCCACCAGCGCGACGCGCGCTCTCACGGGCATGATCCAAGCGTAAAGGTGCGAATTAAACGCCAGCTAAGAATCGGCGTTGGAGATCATCACCGTCGCCCCGAACTGCTGGCGCGCCGGCGCACCGGCGGCGTGATTAGCGGGTGTCGCCCTCGAGGAGGACGTCGCGCCGCAGCACGTGCACCGCACGCCCGCTCCCGATGGGGACGCGCTCGAAAGCGGACTCGACCCGGCGGTGCCACAACGCGTACCAGGTGGCGAAGGCTGCAACGAACAAGGTGAGCGATCCGACGATCAACGTGACTACTGCCATTTCGACCTTTCCTGTGACCGCCCCCTCATGGCCTGCCACATCTGTTGTCGTAAGTGTTCAATTGTTGCAACCCCGGAGGTAGGTACAAAAGTCCCCTTCCAGCCGAACCAGTGACTTTGGTCCCTTTCTGTGGCCCGGCTCCGGCCAGCGGGGTGTCAGCTGCCGAAGCTCCCCGTGACCGCCGGAACCACAGCGCCGGGCGTTGCCGGGGCCTGGCCATCTTGTTGGGCCATGATCCCCGCCTCCACGACCTGTTGGTCGGTCGGGTCCATCGTGAGTGGCCCGCCCGGAACCGGGACCTGCCAGACGTGCAGCATCTCGGGCGTCAACAACGTGTTCTCACCCGCGGGGCAGGCGCCGTCGGTCTGGAAGCCCGAAATCGTGCCCGTGGCCCCTCCCGTGCACAGGTTGGTGTGGGCATGCCACTGCGTCAGGCACCCACCGGGCATCGGGCCTTCATCCCCCACCCGCGGCATCAGGTACATCGCCGCCACCAGGACCGGGCCGTCGGGGGTGAACGCGTAGACCAAAGATTGCACGTGGTTGGGGTCGAGGACGTACTTGCTGCGCATGTAGGACGCGTTCAGGTAGTGGACGACTGGATAGCGCGGGTCGGTGATCGGCACGTACCCGGCGGCCTTCGCCACGTTGATGTCCTTGTACTTGGCGACCGCCGAGCTCGTCGTCTGCACCAGCTGCATCGCCGCCTCCGTCTCTGCCCCGGTAGGTGCGGTGGCGCAGTTGGGCGTTTGCATCGCATGACCCTTTTCGGTCTCGTTGTACACGGTGGTCAGCACCGAGACCTCCTGGGCGGGCAGGGAGGGCCCGGTGTAGTGCCAGCTCGGGTCCACCTGCCCGTCCATGCCCGGGATCGCCAGCCCGCCCTTCGCGGTTTTGGCGGCCTTGGCGGCGTGCGAGTTTTGCGATGAGGCCGAGCCTCCCATCGCCATGCCGGTCATCGCCGGCGCTGTTGCCGATGCGTGCGCGGCACCCCCCGCCCCGGACTCGGCCGACGACGAGGCCGACGCCGACGCCGAGGCCGACGCCGACGCCGACGCGACGGCAATGGGATAGGTCGAGCTGAGCACCAGGACGGCCAGCGCGGCCACCGAGGTCGTCGCGCCGGCCACGGGGTGGCGGCTCAGGAAGACGCGACCCGGCGCGCTCGCCGGAACCGCGTGCAGCGTCGGCACCATGGCGAACGCGAGCAGCGCCACGAGCGGCGCGGCGTTGGGGTCCGTGCCCATGCCCGTCAGGATCCCGCCGAGGGCCATCCCGGTGACCCAGAAGATCGCCTGCAGCCCCGCCCCGGCGACGAGGAACGGCCGGGGGCGACGGCTGAGCGGCGGCCCTGCCGCGACAACCAGCGACACACCGGCCAGCACCCACGGCAAGACCGAACCGTTGTGCGGGAGCGCATTCCCGAGCGACCTCTCGAAGTGGGCGTACCACCCCGGCTATCCGCCGGCCGCCGTGCGTAGGGTGGACCCGAGCGACCCGCCGGCCCGGTTGGCCGGGAAGAGCCAGAGCACGGCCGAGAGCGCCCAAAACCCCGACCAGGCCAGGAGCGGGGCGCCGGAACCCAACGGCCCAGTCGCGGCGGCGGACGATGCGATGCCGGGCGCCACGTCCGCAGCGGAGTCGGGCCGGGTGGGCCACACCAGCAACCCGACCAGTGGGTAGAGCACGACCGCGCCCGGGGCGCCGGTAAGCGGCGATGCCGCACCGGTGAGCAGCATGCCGAACCCCTCGCCGAACCACCACACGCCGAAAGCCCAGATCGTCATGGCGACGATGGCCGGCTTCACCGTGCGGCGGAACAACATCCCCACGCCGATTCCCAATTGGAGTGCGCCGAAGAAGAAGTTCCACACGCCCGCGTCCGGTTCGACGAAATGCGCGAGGTTGGTGATCGACCAGACCACCGGCGCGGGTTGCCCCTGGGCCATCGGCAGCATCATCTGCTTGACCAGGTCCGGGCCGAACATGCGCGGCTGGAACTGCAGCACCGCATCGAGAATCCACAGGCAACCGAGCACGATCTGCACGACGCGTGCCCGGTGCTGTCTGCGTTCGAACGCCGTGGCCGATTCGTCAAACGACTCGACGTTGCCCCGATCCTCGACCATCGCGCCTCCCCCAGTCCTCGATGACCCACGCTTGTGGGGCCGGCCCCGTCGACGGCCCTCTCGGGCCGCAACCCGAATTCCCGCTGGCCAAGCTAGGTCCGGCCGGTCGGCCCCGCAGGTCAGCCCGGCACTGGCCGCTCAGTGCGAGAGCCGGCGACCAGCCGCGCCCAGTGCGCCACCAGCTGCAGGAGAACGAGATACACCGCCTCCACGATCACCAGGATCAAAAGGTCCCAACCCGAGAGGTTGCCCCCGAGGAGGACGATCAGCCCGGCGATCGCCACGCCGAGGACTCGCAGGCCCTTGATGTGCTCGGCGATCCACGCGCCGGTCCCTCGAGCCGCGGACGAGGCGGCCAGTCCCTGCCCGGCGCCCGACGTAACGGCCCGCACCTGGCGGACCACCCAACGGCCACCCGCCACGAGTTTCGTGCGGATCCACACCGCGTAGCGTGCCGGGCCGGCGACCCACGCCCCGAGCGCGACCAGGAAGGCGGCCAACATCGTCCAGCGCAGGTCCTGCTTGAGGAAGCGCAGCAACGTGTCCCACACCGCCCCCGCCGCCGGCACGTTGAAATTGTGCGATCCCGCCTGCTTCAGGAAGGTCGTGCGCCCGAAGGCCAGGAAACCGAGCAGCACGAGCGTGAAGAAGCCGACCCCGACGGCCAGGCGCAGCAGCGTCTTGCGGCGTTCGACGGCGATCAGGATGCCCAAGACGCCCAAGGCCACGGCCGTCACCGGCACCGCCCACCCCAGGGTCACCAAGGTATTGAAGAACCCGGCGAACTTCGACACCTGCGCCTTCGATACCACGGTCAAGCCGAGGCCGCTGCTCTGCGTCAGGATCGGCTTGACCGGGTTGAAGAGGGTGACGCCGCGCGCGTTCAACGTGTCAATGAGCTGGTTCAGCTCCGGCGTCAGGTTGAGGACGACTTGGCCGCTCTTTCCGAGTGCCTTGGTCAGTGGGGTCTGCTTGCCGCTGAGGATGTCAACCACGGTGTCGTGTGTCCGGCGGTTGAGCGCATCGAACAACTGGCCGAACTTCGGGCTCTCGAACACCCGGAGCGCCACGCCGTGCACGTAGCCCTTCACTTGATTCGTGACCGGCGCCACGAGAGGCTTCGCCTTCGGCGGGAGCGCGTCCGTGATCTTGTTCTGCACGACCATCGTCGAGAAGAGCTCGTCGGTCGCCCTCGTCGCCAAGTGCTCGATGATGACTTGGTTCCTCGCCAGTGGCGCCATAGTGGAGACGTATTGGTCGGTGTTGGTGACGGTGGTGATCGCCCACGCCGAGAGCACCGAGATCGG
This sequence comes from Acidimicrobiales bacterium, assembly GCA_035552395.1. Taxonomy (GTDB): domain Bacteria; phylum Actinomycetota; class Acidimicrobiia; order Acidimicrobiales; family RAAP-2; genus Bog-473. The sequence goes on along the minus strand of DASZLL010000056.1, from coordinate 8,703 downwards.
GATCAGCAGCGAAGCCAACACGACGAGGACCCACGCGATGATCCGCCTCGTCCGGGGCACCCGCGGCCGCTTGACGGGGGCCTCGGTCGTCACCGTCGCGGCACCCTCCGGAGCGTCATCAGGACCGGGGTCGCTCATTTCGCCACCTCCCCTTCAGACACTGCTTAATGCATGGCCGCCAAGGTTGCTTAGTGCCAAACGGCACTATTCATCGGCGCACTGCCGGGAGTAGGACGGTGGGATGGATGGGGGGAGCGCCGCTCGGGAACTGCGCCTGGCGATCCTGAGCGCAGCCACCGTGCTCGTCGCGCCGTTCCTCTTCGTCAGCATCATCTTCCTTCGCAAAGTCGCGCGCCGGTTGCACGTGAAGACCCGCTTTTGGAACAAGCGCCTGCAGCACGAGAGGGCTCGCTGGACCTAGTTTCAGCCAGCAATCGGCCCTGTCCCCGAGGATCCTGGACGTACGCTGAGCGCATGCTTACCGGCCTCGCCCACACGGCCATCTGCGTTCCCGACATCGAAGAGGCCGTTCGCTGGTACTCCGAGGTCCTTGGTCTGGTGGTGCTCTCGCCCCCGTACACGATGGAGGGCGACCAGATCGAACACGACATGGGTGAGCTGGTGCGGCCTCCAGTGATCGTTACCGGGGCAATCGTGGGTTTTGGGAAAGACGACCGCGTCATCGAGCTGATCGAGTATCCGGCGGCCGGAATCAGTCCCGCCGGACCCAACCCCGTCGTCACCAAGTTGGGCATCACCCACGTCGGGATGATCTGTGACGACATCGCCTCCACTCGCGCCGAGCTCGAAGGGCGAGGGGTCAAGTTCCTGACGGCGGGCATCGCCGATGTCGCCGGGCTGAAGACGACGTGGTGCCACGATCCGTGGGGAACGGTGATCATCCTCCTCGAGAAGCGTGATGGAGCCCGGCCCTATTGGGGCCAGTTCTCGGCATAGTCCTCCCCCGAAACACCGGAAGCATGGTCGTTCCGAGGGCGGCGCGGGGACGAGCCAACACGAAATGCGCCAAAAATCCTCCGAAAGATGTGCATTCATGGGCGCGCGTCGGCCACAATGGCGCCCATGAACAAGCGAGAACTAGCTAGAGCAGTCGCGGTCCAGTCCGACGTCGAACTGAAGACCGTCGTATCCGTCATGGAAGGGTTCACCGATGTCGTCACGGCTGTCGTGTCCAAGGGTGAGCCCGTCTCCATCCCTGGATTCGCCAAGTTCGTCAAGGTCGACCGTCCGGCCCGCATGGGTCGCAACCCCGCCACGGGTGAGGCGATCCGCATCAAGGCCTCGAAAAAGGCTCGCATCACGCCCGTGAAGGCGTTCAAGGACGCTGTCCTGGCGCCGGCCAAGGCACCCAAGCTCGCCAAGGGTGCCTACCCGACCAACGACGCTGCCGTCGCGGCGGCGGGCAAGTCGGCGGCAACGCCGGCCAAGGCACCTGCCAAGAAGGCGCCCGCCCGGAAGGCACCGGCTCGCAAAACCGTGGCCCGGAAGGCACCGGCTCGCAAGACTGCGGCGCGTAAGGCACCGGCTCGGAAGGCCGCCCGGAGGTAGTGGCGTCCGGCCGGGCCCCGCGCCGGGCCCGGCCGCCACATCTCCCGCTCGTATGAGCGAAGCGGCCGAGCCGCTCGCGGCTCGGCCTCTCACCGATCCACATCCGGATCGGCTGTCGCCGGATCATCCCGACTACGCCGCGATCGTTCGCGCCCATGCGGAGGCGCTGCACGCCGGCTCGGACACCTACATCGACCCGCCGACCGGCCTGACCGTGCTCACGGCGGGATACCTGGCGCGCCGAGGTTTCTGTTGCGATTCGGGGTGCCGGCACTGCCCCTACCTCACCTGAGGAACGAACCCGCCTGAGCGGCGACCCCTATGCTCCGTGCTGGTCTCAGCGCAGAGGAGGACGATGCAAGGACTTCTTTACGGTGTGCGACCCGAGAGCTGGACGCCACCCGACGATACGAACCAACTTCTCGTCGGGCTCTCGCGCACGCCGATGGTGCTCCGTGAGCTCGAACGCCCCGCGCTCGTACGTGACGACTGGGCCGTGGCCAAGACTCGCCTCACCGGAATCTGTGGCTCCGACGCCAAAATGGTCTTCATGGACTTTGGCGATGACTACAGCGATAGCGCGCTGAATGGCTACTTCACATTTCCCACCGTCTTCGGCCACGAGGTGGTCGCCGATGTGGTCGAGGTTGGTCCGGCGGTGACCACCCTCGAGATCGGCCAGCGCGTCGTCCTCAACCCGTGGCTCTCCTGTGGCCCGCGGGGCATCGATCCGCCGTGCGGGTCGTGCCAGGACGGCGACTACAGCATGTGCTGGCACTTCACCCGGGGACCCATCGCGGCCGGCATCCACACCGGCACGTCGAAGGATGCGCCCGGCGGCTTCGCCGAGTATCTCCCGGCGCACGAGACCATGCTGATCCCCGTCCCCGAAGGCGTGAGCGACGAGGTTGCGGTGCTGGCCGACCCGTTTGCGGTGTCGCTGCACTCGGTGACCCGCCATCCACCGCCGCCGGGCGGCAAGGTCCTCGTCTACGGAGGCGGCGCGCTCGGGACCACCGTCACCGCCATCATTCGCGCCCTCCACCCAGACGTGCAGGTCATGGTCGTCGCCCGCTTCCCGGCGCAGGCCGCCCTGGCGGGGCGCCTGGGCGCGGCCGTGGTCGATCCCTTCCCCGTCGAGCAGCTCCTCGAGGAGGCGGCCGCCTGGTCCGGCGGCGTCCTGCAGCGCTTCGAGGGCAGCGGCCTCCCGATGGCCCACCCCGGCGGCTTCGACGTCGTCTACGACACCGTCGGCACGGCCCAGACGGCGGAGATCGGGGTTCGGCTGCTCAAGGCGCGCGGCACCATGGTCAAGAGCGGCGTGCACGCGCCCGAACGCTGGGAATGGTCGCCGCTCTATTTCAAGGAGATCTCCTGGGTGGGGTCCAACGCCTTCGGCGTGGAGGAAGTCGACGGCATTCGCATGCACGGCATCGCCCACTACCTGCGCCTGGCCGACCAGGGCCGCGTCGACCTGACCGGGATGCTGACCCACATCTTCCGGCTGGAGCAGTGGCGTGAAGCCTTCGTTGCCCTGGCGACCCAGGAGGAGAGCGGCGCCATCAAGACCGCCTTCGACTTTCGCTAAGGCAACCTGGTGGCCAGCGGGGGCCGTCCACATGACGTTGGCGCGGGCAGCAACTAGCGTGGCGCGGTGGCGGACGTCCCCGGCGCCGCCATTGGACATGACCCAAGGGGGGCCACATGACCACCAGCCCGTCGGTTGACTCGGATCTTGCTTTCGACCCGAAGTGGGGGGTCGAATCCCCCAGCACGACCGTCTTCGACTTCGACTACATGGGCGGGCGCGACCAGCTCCTGCGGCTCTACGACAAGGGGACGCGGCGCCAATGGATCGGCAGCGACCGCCTGGACTGGAGCCTCGAGGTCGACCCTGACAACCCGGTCGGCCTGCCGGACGAGCTGAGCCCGCTCTTCGGCACCGAGTGGTGGGAAAAGTGGGACGACAAGCAGAAGGCCGAGCTGCGTCGCCACGTCGAGGCCTGGCGCTTCAGCCAGTTCATGCACGGCGAGCAGGGCGCGCTGATCTGCACCGCCAAGATCGTGCAAACGGTGCCCGACATCGACTCGAAGTTCTACGCCGCCACGCAAGTGATCGACGAGGCCCGGCACGTCGAGGTGTACAGCCGCTACCTGCACGAGAAGCTCGAGCTCACCTACCCCCTCAACAAGGACCTCAAGGCGCTGCTCGACGACGTCATCTCGGACAGCCGCTGGGACATGACGTATCTCGGCATGCAGGTGCTGATCGAGGGGCTTGCGCTTGCGGCGTTCGGCATCATCCGTAACAACGCCACCGAACCTCTGGCGAAGGCGCTCAACGCCTACGTGATGCAGGACGAGGCGCGTCATGTGATGTTCGGCCGTCTGGCGCTACGCGACTACTACCCCCAACTGACCCAGGCCGAGCGCGACGAGCGCGAGACCTTCTGCGTCGAGGCCTGTTACCTGATGCGCGACCGCTTCCTAGGCCAGGAGGTGTTCGAGCGCCTTGACCTGCCCCAGGAGCTCACGACGTACGTCGAGGAGAGCGAGACGTGGCGCCAGTTTCGGAACTTCTTGTTCATGCGGATCGTGCCCATCCTGCGCGACATCGGCCTGTGGGGTCCGATCCTGCGCAAGGGCTTCGAGGACATGGGCGTGATCGGCTTCGCCGACACTGACATCGACGCCGAGATGGCCGACGACGAGCGGGCGGCCGAGGAGAACGACGAGGCCCGCGACGCGCGCATGACCCACGTGAAGGCGGTGGCTGGGCAGGCCGAAGCCTGATTGCCGGCATCGCCGGCGCGCTCAGGGGCTCTCCAGCCCCGCCGTGATCTGCTGGGTGGGTTCGTTGGTGTCGAGGTAGTCGCGCCACGACGTCACCTTGCCGACGCCGTCGACCTCGATCACGGTGGCGCCCTGCATCGAGACGGGAATGCCCGGCCCGTCGCCGGCCTTGAAGGTCGCCGTACCGGTCCACTCGAACACGGCCCAATCGGCCCCGCCACGGATCCGGTCCACCTGCTGCGACCAATCCGGGAAGATGGCGTCCGTGTCGGTGGCGACCTTGCGCACGTCGGTCGTCCAGGGCGTGACGGGGTCGCAGAAACGACCACCCGGCGCGAACAGGGCGGCGAAGGCATCGGGGCCCTTCACCGCCTCGAACGCACGCGCCCAAGCCTCCCAGTCCACCGGCCCGCTCATCGGCCCTTGCCCTGACCCGTACGGCGCAGGCTCTGGGCCTCGAAGGTCACGACCGCATCGTCGAGCGGCAACACCATCTCGGGCCGCACGAATTGGTGCTCCTCGGCCAGCAGCTTCACGGCGGTGCCCCAGGCGGTGAACCCGATGGCGTGGCGGGCGAAGCTCATCGGTCCCTCCGTCACCTTCACCTCGACCACTCCGTCGCCGCCCGCCTCGAGCGCGGAGCGCTGCATGTGCTCCATGGCTGACTCGCGCGCTGAGTACATGGCCTCGGTGAGGTTGGTCAGCTCGACGTTCTGCGTCGACTGCTTCATGGCGGCGCCGGCCGTGCGACGCGGCGAGTAGACGAAGCTCGCGCCGAACGCCAGCCCGACGGGCATCCAGCCGGCGCGGAGCAACAGCGTGAAGTCGCGGGCCGAGAGGTCAGAGACGAACGGCACGGCCATCGCCGCGTCGGTCCCCCGCGGGTCCTCTCCGTTCACGGGCCGTACCGCGGTGCCGACCAGTTCGACGTTGATGTGGTGCGTGCGGACCTCCACGTCGACCCGCACGCCGACGACGCCATGGCCGTGCACCTTGGCGCACTCGGCCCGCAAAGCCCGGGCGGCCTGGTCGACCGCCGCATTGTGGGCGTCCGAGGCCAGCGAGATGGCGCCCCGGCCCCAGTTCCACACGCCGACAGGCACCGAGACGACGGCCACCCCGCTGACCAGGTCGAGCGGTTCCCATCCGGCCGAGTGGAGCAGGAGGGCCTCGTCGACCGAGAGGTCGGACGTGATGCCGCGGGCCTGCGACGGCGGGGCGACGACTGCAAGCGCCTCGGCGCCACGGCGCATCTCCGCCCGGATGTCCGGCATGGACGCTGCGCTCGTGCTCATCCGAGGCGAACCGTCGGCCTGGGTGCGGGCACCGGGTCGAAGTCCTTGAAGCGCCGCATTCGATTGCCCCGCAGGGTGCAGTCGATGACCTCGTCACCGGCCGACAGCTCCCGGGTCACCACGTCGATCTTGGCGCCGTGCAGCTGGTCGCCCGCCAGCTGCTGGCGGACGTGCTTGCGGGCCAGTTGGCGCGCCGCCATGTGCGCCTTGCTCACCTGCTCGACCAGCTGCGGCCCGGTGTTGGCATAGCCGCCCCAGCCCATCTGGCCCTCCATGAGGTATTCGGTCATGCAGTAGGCCCACACCCGGACCGACGCCAGGGCGGCCACCACGGCCACCGGCATGAAGCCGGCCTCGATGGACTTGGTCAGGCGTTGCCCGGCGAGGTAGGTGCTCCAGGGCACGCCGCCGGCGGGGGGCGGACCGCCCGCGACCTTGACGGCGGTGCCGAGGAAATGAAACTCGGTGGTCCCGGTATCGGCGAGGGCGGCCACGCGGTCCACGACGCCGATCACCCCGTGCGCGCCGTAGTCGGTGGCCTCCTCGATCATGCGGGCATACGCCGACCCGTAACCCTGGGTCCAGGCCGCCTCGACCCAGGGCTGCTCGAGGTTCTGCCCCCACATGCGGTGCTCGGCGGAGACGTAGCCGTGCGGACAGCGGTAGGTCTCCGAGTAGGACCCGTCGCCCTGGGACCCGTACGCATAGGGAGACAGGCCGCGCCCGTAGCCGGAGCCCGGTCCGTACCAGCCCCACCGCATGACACAGAAGCCCTGCACGAGTGCCACCGGCTCGAGACCGAGGTCGAGGCAAGCGGCAAAGTCGGGCACGCTCAGCCCGGACGAGAAGGCGCTCGATTGCATGCGGCGCACGGCCGCCTCGGGCAAGTCCCCGGTCGCGGGGTCCGGCGGTACCTCGGGGTCGTGTTGACCCGCAGGGTCCGTCATTAGTTGTCGAGCGAGATGATGGTGGTGGGCTTGGGCAGGGTGACCTCCCCGCTGCCCTTGGTGACGGCCGTGCCAAGGGCGAGGAACTCGATGGTGTGCGAGCCCCATTGATGCGACTTCTCCTCGAGCCGCACGCCCACGATGCCGCTGGCGTTCAGTCGGCCGGCCTCGTCCTGCATACGCGTCATCGCAAGCTCGCGCGCCTCGTAGAGCGCCTGGGTGAAGTTCGGCAGCTCGACGTTCTGGCCCATGGACCCGAGCGCTTGGGTCAGCTTGCGGTGGGCGATGTGGAAGACGCACGTCCCCATGACGAGACCCTGCGGCACGTGGCCCGTCTGCATCAAGGTCCAGAAGTCCTGACCGGACAAGTCGGACGTGAACGGCTTGCCCAGCGCGTTGAGGTAGGACGTGCCGTCCTCCGCCTTCACCGCCGTGCCGAAGGCGATGAACTCGGCTGAATCGTTCCCCCACTCGTAGTAGTTGACATCGAGACGGACGCCCACGACGCCGTCGGCGCCGAGCTCCTCGGCCTCCTCCTCCATCCGGGTCATGGCGAGCTCGCGGGCGGTGTACATCGCCTCCGTGAGTTTGGAGAGTTCCTGACTCTCTCCCCACTTCCGGGTCTGGATCCCGATGTGGTAGATCGACGACCCCATCACGAAGCCGAGGGGGTGGAAGCCCGCCTCCTTCACGAGCAAGAACTCGTTGACCGACAGGTCGGAGGTGAAGAGGCCGTGCTCCAGCTCCTCGAGGCGATGGGCGGCATCCTTGGGGAGGTCGCGTGCCACTGGCGCGGCCGCCTCCGGCGTTTGGTCGGTCATGATGACCCTCCGATCACGATGTTCTCGAGAGCGACGCGGGTTTGCTCGCTCGTCCGAGCCTCCGACTGCAGGGTGGAAAGCAACCGGGTGAGCCAGGCGTTCATGTCGACCTGTTCGCTGCGGATGCGGATACCTCCGGACGAATGCCCGATCGTGCACCGCACCGATGGCCCCTCGACGACGGCATCGAGGGTGTCGTTGCCGAGAACGACCCGGACGGACTTGATCTCGTCGGACTTACGGAAGCGCCCGCCGCCTCGCTCCACGGCGATGCGATCGCCGAGCGCGTCGGACAGCTGGGAGACCAACAGCTTGAGCAAGATCCGGGCATCGGTGCTGTTCGACGCCAATTGCGAGACCGCCATGCTCAGGTCGAAGGCCCCGTCTCCTGATTCTTGGTCCGCGCCGACGATCGCTCCAAAGCCATCATCAGGCGAGCCCGTGGGCTCGATCGACATTGGCCGCATCGTATCGCCCGTTTCACGGGCCCAGCCTGCGGCCGGTTGAGCCGGAAGATCAAACCGACATGGCCTCGCAGATCACCACGGGAATGTCGCGATCGGCCCGCTTCTGATAACCGTCGTACCCCTTGTAGGCGGCCACGATGTCCGGCCAGAGCGACGCCTTCTCTTCTGGTGTGGCGGTCCGCGCCCGCATCTTGCGGGTGGCCCCGTCGATGTTGACCTCCACGTCGGGGTTGGCCGACAGGTTGCGGTACCACTGCGGGTCGCGATCGTCGCCACCCTTGGACGCCACGAGCACGACCCGAGTGTCGTCGTGGACGGGCGCAGTGAGCATGGTCATCCGTCGCTGGCCCGACTTCCGACCGATGGTGTAGAGCTCGACCGGCGCCATGCCGAAGAGCTTCTTGGGAAAGCGGCCGCCGGTGACGGCCAGCGCCGTCCGATGCGTCCAATTCATGATCTTGAAACCGGTGTCAACCAGTGGCTTGCTTTGCTCGGCCATGCGCCGTCCCTTCCTCGTCCCGGCGTCGTGCCCGGTCACGCACCCCGCGTGTACGGCGGAGAATCCCGTGTGAACAGGTCGCAATCTACCCGCCTGGTCCAAATGTCCGGCCGAACCAGGGGGCCGACCGTTGGGACCCTGGGTCGCTCTGTAGCCTTGCTCTTGGGTTCGGAGATCAGGCGACAGGCAACATCAGCTCAAGGAGAGATCGGTGTTCCCCCCTCCCCGCACACCGCGACACGTTTCCCGCCGACACCGGCCCTTGGGGATGTCCTCGTTGGCGGCGCTGGTCGCTGCGGTCGGCACGCTCGG
>DASZLL010000055.1:0-23595 GCA_035552395.1 Acidimicrobiales bacterium | reverse complement strand
CGCACAACCTCGTGGCCACCGCAGACCTCAAGAGGTCGCTCACCGCGGTGTACGTGGCGCACCGCGGGCTCCCGGCGGCGGAGGTCGCCGGGACGGCGCCGAACTCGGTGTACGCCGCCGGGGGACTGCGCGCCGGCAACCACGACGACTTCGTAGACGCGGTCGACGCTCGGCGGGCAGCCGGCGTCGATGGGATTCAGCCGGCGTCTCGGGGAAGGCAGAGGTAGCGCGCGTAGGTCCGGCCCTCGGTGTGCACCCTTGCGGACAGGCCGCTCACCGCCTGACAGTGGGCGAGCACCCAGCGCATGTCCGGATTGCGCGTGAGCGGATGGATGGAGACGAGCGCGTTGTTGATGCGCCCCGCCCGGACCTCTTGAGCGAACTGTGCCACCGACGTGCTCGGGACCTGGCCGGTGAAGCCGCCGATCGGGAGGTATTCGTGACCCGTGGCCAAGATGCCCTCGCTGACCTCGGCAGAGGTCTCCGCGGTCTCGATGCTGCGTGATGCCGGCACGGTCGCGGCGGCCGCGGCCTGGCGTGGCCAGCCCGCCATCTCGTGCTGCCATTGCGCGTGGGCGGTCGCCGTCAGCGTGGCGGACTGATAGGGCGAATCGAACGGGCCGAGCCCCTCGGCGACGGCGGTGCCCGAGGCCCAGGCCGCGCCGATGAGCAGGGCGCCGGCGCCGAGCGCGAGGCAGGCGCGGGCGGTCCAGCTCGGTGGCGCCCGGAGCAGCCACCACACGTTGCAGACGACGGTGGCGACGGTGACGACCACGGTGGTACCGACCACCCAGGGCCACACACCGGCGTCGCGCGGGATCAGCGCGAGCGCCTCGGCTGCGCCGGCCAGAACCGCGGCCAGGACCGCAACGGGGACGAGGCGTGACTCGGTGCGCATGCGCCACGCCAGGGCGACACCCAGCCCGCACAGCGCCGCCATCGGCGGGGCCAAGGCGGCCAGGTAGTACGCGTTCAAGAAATGGGAGGAGGCAAAGAAGGCCCAGGTCAAGATCAACCACATGCCCCACAACACCGCGGCAGCCCGCCACGGGTCGGTGCGGGGCCGGCGTCGCCGGGCCACGAGGATGCCGCCCAGGGCGACGATGGACGGGATGAAGAGCCAGGCGGCGTCGCGACCCAATTCACCCGCCAGGAATCTCGCCGGACCCTTGTCGAGCGCCACGGTCCGGGCGCCCCCGGCCGTCGTCGCCTGGACCGCGACGGGCGGCAGTGTGCAGCCGGGTTGCGCGAGCACGTGGCCGCTCAAGCGGTCCGCGCCGTTGTAGAGGAAGACCTGGCTGAACACGGAGTCGTTGCAGCTGCCGTCGACGTAGGGACGGTCGTGCGCCGGGACGAAGGTGACGACGGTCATCCAGCTGAGCGAGACGGCGAGAGCGACCGCTGCCGACACCGCGATATGCCCGTAACGGCGAGCCAGGCTCAACGCCGGCGCTGCCATCAGGTAGGCCGCGTAGAGAGCGGGCAGGACGAGCCAGGCCTGGAGCATCTTGGTCTGGAAGGCGAGGCCGACCCACAGGCCGGCGAGGACCAGCGGGCGCAGGCGGCCCGACATGTACGCGTCGGTGGCCGCGTCGGCAGCGAGGACCAAGAGGAGGATGAGCAGGGAGTCGGAGATGTTGCCCCGGTTGAGGAGAACCGTCACCGGCGTGACCGCCAGCGCGACGGCGGCGAGCAGCCCGGCGCCGGCCCCGGCCACCCGGCGGACGGCACGGTAAAGGACGAGGACGGTCAGGGTGCCTTCGACGACCTGGGGCAGCACGATCGCCCACACGTGAAAGCCGAAGGTGCGGAGCGAGAGCGCCTGGATCCAAAAGGCGCCGGGCAGCTTGTCGACCGTGACCGTGCCCGATGGGTCAAAGGCGCCGAAGAAGAAGTTGTGCCAACTGCCCGACATGCTGCGCACGGCGCCCGCGTAAAACGTCTCGAGCCCATCGTGGTTCAAGCCCCACCCGTACGAGATCGCGGCCAAGGCGGCGACCAAGAGAAGTGCGGGCCGGGCCCAGGCCGGTTGCTCGGAGGGCGATCGCCAGAACCGCAGACGGCTGTGACGTGAGACCGGCGACTTGAGACGGGGCTCGGAGCCGGGCTCGGGGGCGGACTTGTGCTCGGGGGCGGCACCGGGGGCGCGCGCGTCGAGCGCTACACCCCCCGCGACATCCCCCATGGGGCGAACTTATCGTTTGAGCGGCCGATCTCGGGGTGCGATCTGGTTGCAGAGACGGGGCTTTTGGGCCCTCAGGACGAGGCCGTCGCCCGAGCGGTACGAGGCGGCGCGGTGAACGATCTGGGTCAGGTCAGCGCGGGTCAGGGCTTCGGTGAGGCGCTCGACCCATTCATCGAGCGGGTGTCGCTTTTCGATGGCCCACACGTGGGTCAGCGTGACAAGGTGGGCGCCCGGAGCCAGGACGCGGACCACCTCGCGTATCGACCCGTCCAGCGGTTCCCAGAACTGCAGACTGTTGACCGCGAGTGCGCCGGCGAAGGTCGAGTCGGGCCACGGGACGGAGTCCGCGGTGCTGCGCTCCAAGCGCACCTGCCCCCGGTCGATCGCAGCCGCGTTGCGACGGCGGGCTTGTTGGACCATGGTGGCCGAGGGGTCGACGCCGCCGATGGCGCCGAGTGGCAGGCGTGTCAAGAGTTCGGCGACTCCGACTCCGGGACCAAAGCCGATGGCGAGCACCGAGTCATCGGAACGCGGCGCCAGCTCGTCGATCGCCTCCCGTTCCATATCGCGGTTCATGCGCGCCATGACCGGCCCGGCCAGTCGCCCGCCGGCGCCCTCAAAGCCGCTCGTGCGGGTGGTCACGTGGTGCAGTCAACTACTTGAAGTAGACTTTAAGTCAATGCCGGAGCTGGATCTTTCGCACGACGAGCCCGAGAGCGGCGACCTCCTCGATATCGGGGAGGTGGCGGCTCGCAGCGGAATGGCCCCTTCGGCCCTTCGCTTCTACGAGCGGGAACAGATCATCGCCAGCGTGGACCGCAAAGGACTGCGTCGCCAGTTCCGACCGGACGTCCTGACGACGCTGGCCGTGCTCGCGATGTGCCGTCAAGCCGGCTTCACCCTGGAGGAGATCAAGTTGGTGCTGGCCACCGGCGGGCGACCCGGGTGGAAGGCCTTTGCGACCCGCAAACGAGACCAGCTGCGAGCCCAGGCCGAACACCTCGACGCCATCGCCGACCAGTTGGACCACGCACTTTGCTGCCCGAGTCCCAACGTCTTTGACTGCGAACATTTCCGGGCGGCGCTGGCGGGCGCCCTGCCGGTGCGCAGCAACGATGACCTGATGCCGGTGGGACCTGTTCGACGTGCACGCTGAGCGGAATCCCGCGACCAATGGGTCGGGTCGGCGAGACACGTCCCAGTCACGCTTCTTCTGCAACGTGCCGCGCAAGCTGTCCCTCTTCTGCGGCCTGGTGGCCTTCGCAGCCCTGGTTATCGGCGGCGGCTTCGCCGAGATCAGCTCCAACGGCGCCCCCACGTCACTCGAGACCTCGATCGTGCGCTGGATCATCGTCGGATCCTTGGTGATCGGCGTAATCCTTTACGTCATCGGTGGGCGCGTGCAGGCGGAACGGCAGGGCAGGGAGCGATAACCGGTCAGGGCGGGCCGCCGGGCGGGACCGGCCCGCGCCCTGCGTAAAGAAAGTTCGCCGCTGCAAGGTGTCGTGCAAGGTTCGCGGCAAGCCCACCTCTCCATGCTCCGTCTCGCCCCCCAACTCGGGGACGTGACGAAAGCGAAAGCGAAAGCGAGGAGACATGGCGAACACCACCACGATCATCGGCAACCTGACTCGGGAGCCGGAGATCCGCTACACGCGCGAGGGCCAGGCCACCGCACAACTCGGGGTTGCCGTCAACCGACGGTGGCAGGACCGAACGACCCAGGAATGGCAGGAGTCAACGTCGTTCTTTGATGTCATCTGCTGGCGGGACCTCGCCGAGAACGTGGCGCTGAGCCTGACCAAGGGGATGCGGGTCGTGGTGACCGGTCGACTCGAACAGCGGACGTGGGAAACCGAAGACGGGGACCACCGATCCAAGGTCGAGATCACCGCCGAGGAGGTCGGTCCGAGCCTGCGCTTCGCCACGGCGGACGTGCACAAGGTCGAGCGCCGTGGCGCCTTGACCACTGACGGCGCCGACGAAACCGTCGCCGTCGAGGCGTGAGTGTCGCCCTGGCTCATCACGACGACCGGCTGGTCGTGGATCGTGGGGGCGGCGATCCACGGCTCGGTCAACGGCCTCAAGCGTCCCGCGGAGGTGGTGACGGCGCTGGCGATCACGGGGTGTGCGCTCCTGCTCGCCATCAGGCTGCGGTCGAGGCGCCGATCGACTTCTTGAGGGTCGAGGTCGCCGATATCTGCGGCGCCCTCGCCCTCGGTGGGTCGCTGCTTCGGCGGCTCGGACTCGGGGCCGAAGCGGCCCGGCTCGAGTCGCTCTACGCGGCCGTGGCCGCCCGCCTGGCCGACGACGATTAGTTAGCCTTCGGCCGGCGCGTCCTCGTCTTGGTCGTAGGTCAGCGACAAGGAGTTGACGCAGTAGCGGAGCCCGGTGTCGGTGGGGCCATCGGGGAACACATGCCCGAGGTGCCCACCGCAGCAGGCGCACACGATCTCGGTGCGGCTCATCCAGAGGCTGCGATCCGTCCGCTCGATGATCGTCCCGCCGGCCTTCGCCCGATCGAAGCTCGGCCAACCCGACCCCGAGTCGAACTTGGCGTCTGTGTCGAACAACGCGGCGCCGCAGCCGGCGCAGCGGAACACGCCTTCTCCATCGACGTGAAGGAGTTCGCCCGACCAGGCGGGCTCGGTGCCCGCCCGACGCAATACCACGTAGCGATCAGGCGACAGCTGCTGTTGCCACTCTTGCTCGGTCTTGGTGACCTCATAGTCCGTCGCGTCTTTGGTGCCGGTCTTGCTCCTGAACATCGATACCTCTCTTCCGCATCAATTCAACAAACTCCAGGTCAGAAGTATTTCGACGACGCGCCGATCGCCTCGTAGGCGGCCCCGATCAGCCCGTGGCTGCGGGAATCGCCGGTGAACTCCATGGCCATCTTGTTCATGACGTACCCCACGGCGAGCCCGTTCTCGGGATCGGCGAAGCCGTAGGAGCCACCGGCCCCGCCGTGGCCGAACGAACCCTCCCCTCCAAAGAGGGTCACCGGACTCGACCTCCAGAACCCGAGGCCGATCTTCTGCTCGAGCGTGAAGCCGACCGAAGCGAACACCTGATCCGCTCCCGACGTCAATGGGGTGCGGGCCTGCTCCATTTGGGCTGGGGTGAGGAGCGGCTCTGCTGGGCCGCCCTCGACCGTTCCGATCAGGGCGGCGTACATACGTGAGAGAGATGTGGCATCGGTGATGCCGTTGCCCCCGGGAACCTCGGCGGCATGCCAGGCTCGCTGGTTCATCCAATCCCGGTCCCGGATGGCGCCGCCCAAATTGAGTGACCGCGCCACCAGCGTGGAGCCGTAGCCCGACGGGGTGCCGCCACCACCGTCGCCCCCGCCCCCGCCCCCGCCGACGCCGTCGAAGTTGGCCCCGACGATCGGCGAGACGCGAGGTTCGTACTGCTCGGGGAGCCCGATGAAGAAGTCGAGCCCGAGCGGGTCCGCCACCTCCTCGGCGAAGAAGGTCCCAAGTGAGCGCCCGGTGATCCGACGGACCACCTCGCCCACCAGGTAGCCGTAGGAGAGCGCGTGATACCCGTGCGCGGTTCCCGGCACCCAGAACGGAGACTGCTCGGCCAGCGCCTCGATGGCCGGCGTCCACGACTGGAGCTCTTCGGGGGTGAGGCGCCGGTCAATGGCCGGCACGCCGGCTTGGTGACACAGCAGGTAGCGAACGGGCATCGCCTCCTTGCCCGCCTGCGCGAACTCCGGCCAGTACGTCGCGACGGGCGCGTCGAAGTCGAGGAGGCCACGCTGCGCCAAGAGGTTGGCGCACACCGCCGTCGCACCTTTCGTCGTCGAGAACACCAACTGCAGTGCGTCTGGCCCATAGGGTCGGGCGCTCGCACCGTCGAACGAGCCGCCGCACAGATCGACCACCTTGCGGCCGTCGACGTGCACGCAGAAGGAGGCGCCCAATTCGCGACCGGCTTGGAAGTTCTGGGCGAACGCTTCCCGTACGGCCTCGAAGCCCGGCTCGACGAGTCCGGTGATGGTGGTCGATGAGGTATCGGGTCCGGCCATCGCTCAGGCCGCCAAGGCGAGGCCGGCGTTGCCCATCAGGAAAAGGAAGTTGTCCGAATAGAACTGGCGCCGGACGTCGTCGCTGCGGTCCCCGAGCGAGGCCTCGAAACGTTCCAACGGCTTGCGACCGCCCTCCACATGGGGATAGTCGGACGAGAAGAGGAAAAGATCGGCTCCGGACTGGTCGATTGTCCAGCCGACGTCCTCGGTCGGATACGGCGTGAAGCGGACCTGGCGGTGCACGTACTCCGAGGGCGTCAGCGACAGCGCTTGCAGCCGCTCCTCATGGCGTCGGAAGGCCTCGAAGGCGGACTCCATCTGCCGCATCCAAGAGGGCACCCAGATGGCGCCCTGTTCGATGACGCCGATGTGGAGGTTCGGGAACGCCTCGAGCACGCCGTCGAAGATCAACGTGGCCAACGTCTGGGCCGGCGGGATGGGAATGCCCATGTAGTCGACCGATCGGAAGTTCTCCTCTCCGCCGTGGAAGTCCGGCGGGATGGGCTTCCCGTTGGCGAAGTAGTGCTTGTCGATCAACGCACCGGTCCCGCCCACGTGGAAGACGATGGGGATGTTTGCCTCTTGGGCCTGGGCCCATACCGAGTAGAGGTCCGTATGGCTCGGTGCGTAGTGCGGCGGGCACCCCGACGCGACAAGCAGCGCAGCCGCACCCTGGTCGAGGGCATCGCGGGCCGCGGCCGCGGCCCGCTCCGGGTCGCACAGCGGCACGTAGAAGGAGGGGAGCAGGCGACGGTCGACCGAGCAGAACTCGAGCATGCCCCGATTGTGCGCCCGGGCGGCCGCGTAGACGAGGTCGACATCGCCCGCGTGCTCCAGGTCGTGCAGCCGACCGTTGTGGAACGTGTTGAAGACGAGCTGGCTCGAGAAGCCGAGGAGGTCGAGCGCCCGTGGCCGGTCCTCGGCGATGAACGACCCGGTGGCCGCGAAGTTCTTGCGGGCCATGATCTCGGCTTGCTCGTCGGCTCGGTACTCGGTCGATCCGTGGCGGGCCCGGAGCTTCTCGAAAGCGGCCTCGAGGTCATGCTGTTGCTCGGCCGGGTCGCCGGTCTGGCGCAGCTCGTTCCCGCCCGGATAACGCAGCACCGGAAGCCGGTCCCGGTAGACGGCTTCGGCGTGGTCGCGCAACCAGGTCGGCGTCTCCATGATGTGGGCGTCGGCGTCGTGGACGACCCGGCCCTCGGAGTACGGCATCGTGACCCTCCATCTCAGTTCTCGGCCCCTGCGTAATGAGTATTTCAGGACCAGCCGACCAGGGTCTGGCCACAGCCATCGTCGCATCTGACGCCCCGTCAGATACGGGGTGCCCGCTTCGCTACGCTCCCGGGCGATGGATCTGCGCGACGGCCCGGAGGACGTGGCCTTCCGCGCCGAGGTGCGGGGGTTCCTCGAGGAGAACCTCGTCGGAGAGTTCGCCGAACTGGGAGGCCGGGGCGGCTCGGGTGACGAGACATTCGGGTTCGAGGTACGCCGGCGCTGGGAGAAAGTCCTGGCCGAGGGCGGGTGGACCTGCCTGGGGTGGCCGGTCGAGCACGGAGGCCGGGGCGCCACCATGACCCAGCAGGTCATCTTCAACGAAGAGTACGCCCGAGCAGCCGCACCAGGTCGGGTTTCAATCATGGGCGAGGGGCTGCTCGGTCCGACGGTGATCCACTACGGGACGCCCGAACAGCAGGCCCGATTCTTGCCGCCCATTCGGCAGGGTGATGAGCTGTGGTGTCAGGGCTATTCCGAGCCGGACGCCGGAAGTGACCTCGCCAACGTCAAGACACGCGCCAGCCGGGACGGGGACGAGTGGGTTGTCACGGGGCAGAAGGTGTGGACCTCACTGGCCCACCAGGCTGATTGGTGCTTCGTCGTCTGCCGTACCGACCCGGACTCTTCCCGGCACAAGGGCCTGTCCTATCTCCTCGTGCCGATGGATCAACCTGGGATCGAGGTGCGGCCGATCACCCAGCTGACCCGGACGAGCGAGTTCAATGAGGTCTTCTTCGACGGCGCGCGCACCGACGTCGCCAATGTCGTGGGCGACGTTGGCGAGGGATGGCGCGTGGCGCTGGCCACCCTCGCGTTCGAGCGCGGCGTCGCCCTGCTCGGGCATCAACTCACCTTTAGGCGCGAACTCGATCGAATCGTCGAGCTCGCCGAAGAGAACGGTCGGACCGCTGACCCGGTTGTGCGGCAGCGTTTGGCCCAAGCCCACATCGAGCTGACCATCATGAGGTACAACACCTTGCGATCTCTTTCGGGCATCGATGGGCCGGTGGCGCCGCCCGAGGCGTCGATTGCCAAGCTCTATTGGGGATCGTGGCACCGTCGCCTGGGCGAGCTCGCCATGGACCTGATGGGCGTCGGCTCGACCGTGTTGGACGGAGAAGCGCTTCCCGAGAACCTGGGCTACGGGCTGGGCGAGATGCAGCGATCTTTCCTTTTCGCTCGTTCTGAGACGATCTACGGGGGCTCCAACGAAATCCAACGCAACATCATCGGTGAGCGAGTCTTGGGACTCCCGCCGGAACCGAAAGGGGTCAGGTGACCAGCACGAGCCTCGGCGCGGCCTTCGACCCGCCCCCGCCCCCGCCTCCTCCGGGTGGCCACGGACTCTTGGAGGGAAAGGTCGTCGTGGTCACTGCCGCGGCGGGGACGGGGATCGGATCGGCGACGGCGCGGCGCTGCCTCGAGGAGGGGGCGAACGTCGTGGTCTCGGACGCGCACGAACGACGCCTTGCCGAGACGGCCGGACAGTTGACCGATGAAGTCGCAGGGTCCGGTGGCGCCGAGCGGGTCCACGCGTTGGCGTGTGACGTCCGTGATGAGGCTCAGGTCGGAGCGCTCTATGACGGGACGATCGAGCGATTCGGTCGGATCGACGTCGCCGTGCACAACGCGGGCCTCGGGGGGACGGTCCCCCTCACCGAGATGACGGACGAGCAGTGGTCGACGGTCTTGGACATCACGCTGACCGGGACGTTCCGTTGCACCCGTGCCGCGCTGCGCCACATGCTGCCGTCCCGAGGTGGCGTGATCGTCAACAACGCCTCGGTGCTCGGCTGGCGGGCCCAGCCGGGGCAGGCCCACTATGCGGCGGCCAAGGCAGGCGTGATGGCGCTCACGAGGTGCGCCGCCGCCGAGGCAGCGCCGGCCGGAGTCAGGGTGAATGCCGTGTCGCCGAGCCTCGCCGAGCACACGTTCCTGAACCGGGCCATCCCCGACGAGGATCTCGCCGTGCTGCGGCGCCGTGAATTGTTCGGTCGCGGTGCCGAGACATGGGAAGTCGCCAACGTCATCGTCTTCCTCGCGAGCGATTACTCCTCGTACCTCTCCGGAGAGATCATCTCCGTGAGCAGCCAGCACCCATGAGCAACGGCAGCGGCGGCACCCATGCCGACCAGGAGGATCCGAGGGCGGACCTGATCTGGGGCACCGTGCCGACGCTCGTCGAGGATGCCGCAGTGCGTCACGCCACGACCGAGGCCGTGGTCGACGGCGAGGTCCGGCTGACCTTCGCCGAGCTGGCACCCGAAGTGGATCGGTACGCCCGAGGCTTCATGGCGGCGGGGGTCAAGGCAGGGGACCGGGTCGGGATCTGGGCCCCGAACTGCGCAGAGTGGATGCTCGCCGCGTTGGGCGTGCTCCGCTCGGGTGGAGTGATCGTTCCCCTGAACACGAGGTTCAAGGGCGGCGAGGCCGCCTACATCATGCGCAATGCGGGCGCCACCTTGTTGGTGACCGTTCGAGGATTCCTCGGTTTCGACTACCCGGCCATGTTGGCCAATGAGGAACTCGGTTCCTTGACGACCATCCTGTTGCTCCGTGACGAAGGAGGCGATGGCCAGTCCGCGGTGCCAATCGTCGGACTCGATGAGTTTCTCGCCGCCGGCCGGAGCGTCGACCCCGAGGAGACCAGTGCTCGGGCCGCAGCAATTCGGCCCGAAGATATGTCGGACCTCATCTTCACCTCGGGTACCACGGGGCATCCCAAGGGCGCGGTGGCCACCCACGCGCAGTCACTGCGGACGTTCGGCACCTGGGCGTCGATCGTCGGTCTGGGCGCCGGCGATCGCTATCTGATCGTCAACCCGTTCTTTCACACCTTCGGCTACAAGGCTGGGATCCTGGCTTGCCTGATGGCCGGTGCCACAGTCGTGCCAGAGCCGGTGTTCGACGCCGGTGCCGTCATGCGACGCATCGCGGCGGAACGCATCAGCGTGCTGCCGGGACCGCCGACGTTGTACCAGACCTTGTTGGGTGACCCCGAGAGGGCGAAGCACGACCTGTCCTCCTTGCGGCTCGGCGTGACGGGTGCCGCCGTCGTGCCGGTCGAGCTCGTGCGCGCCATGGGCGACGAGCTCGGGTTCACGACCGTCCTGACCGCGTACGGGCTGACTGAGTCCTGCGGAACGGTGACGATGTGCCGGCGCAGCGATCCGCCCGCCATCGTGGCCGGGACGTCCGGGCGGGCCATCCCCGGACTCGAGGTCCGTGCCGTCGCCGACGGGAAGGAAACGTCACCGGGCGCGCCAGGAGAGATCGTCGTCCGCGGCTACACCGTGATGTCGGGGTACTGGGGCAACGAGGAGGCGACGGCGGAGACGATCGACCGTGACGGCTGGCTGCACACCGGCGACATCGGCGTGCTCGACTCCGACGGCAACGTCACCATCACCGACCGGGTCAAGGACATGTACGTGGTCGGTGGGTTCAATGCCTATCCGGCGGAGATCGAGGCGATTCTGCGGGGACATGAAGCAGTGGGCCAGGCCGCCGTCGTCGGGGTGCCCGACGCGCGGATGGGGGAGGTGGGCTGTGCTTATGTCGTGCCGGCGGCCGGAGCGCTGGGCAGCGACACGGCCGCCGAGGCCGACGAGCTGGGGCGCAGCATCCTCAGCTGGTCC
Source organism: Acidimicrobiales bacterium (assembly GCA_035552395.1). Lineage (GTDB taxonomy): Bacteria > Actinomycetota > Acidimicrobiia > Acidimicrobiales > RAAP-2 > Bog-473. The sequence goes on along the minus strand of DASZLL010000055.1, from coordinate 12,461 downwards.
CGCGGCGCCATGGCGAACTACAAAGTGCCCCGCGGCATCGTGCTGGTGGACGCCCTGCCGGTCAACGCCAGCGGGAAAGTGCTGAAACGAGAGCTGCGGGATCGCCACGCGTCCGGAACGGACCGGGTGGTCACCATGGAGAGGAGCAACTAAGTGCGAGGCATCGTCTACACGGGAGAAGGGGTTGAGGTCACCGACGACCTCGAGGTGCGGGGCCCGGGCCCGACCGAGGTGCAGGTGCGGATGCAGGCGGCCGGAGTCTGCCATTCCGACCTCTCGGTCATCGACGGGACCATCCCGTTTCCCGCGCCGGCCGTCCTTGGCCACGAGGGGGCCGGCATCGTCGAGGCGGTGGGCGACGCCGTGCGGTCGGTGAAACCGGGGGACCACGTCGTGATCGCGACGCTTGCCAGTTGTGGCGCCTGTCGCGCGTGCGGCACCGGCCATCCGACGTGGTGCAAGAGCTCGCTCGGCAACATCTCGACGCCGTTCACCTACAAGGGTGAGCCTGCCTCGAACTTTGCCGCCGCGTCGGTCTTCTCCGAGGTGACCGTCGTGAGCGAAGTCCAAGCCGTGCGCATTCCCAAGAACGTGCCGCTCTCCTCGGCGTGTCTCATCGGCTGTGGCGTGTTGACGGGCGTTGGGGCGGTGTTGAACCGGGCGAAAGCGCGCCCGGGCGACACGGCGGCGGTGTTCGGCGTGGGCGGCGTCGGGCTGAACGTCATCCAAGGTCTGCGCATCGCTGGGGCGACCCGGATTGTGGCCGTCGATACGGTGGCGGCAAAGGAGGAGCTGGGGCGTCAGTTCGGGGCCACGCACTTCGTCGACGCCAGTACTGGGGATGCTGCCGCCGCGGTCCGTGAGCTCGTGCCGCCCAACCGCGAGTCGGCCGCCGGCGCGCTGTTCCCGTTGGGCGGCGTCACGTGGGCGTTCGACTGCGTCGGGCATCCGGCTGTCCTCCGGAGCGCGCTCGACTGCCTGGACTGGGGTGGCAACGCGGTCGCTATTGGCATCCCGCCCCGGGGCACCGAGGTGGCGGTGGACGTCAATGCGCTGGCGTACGTGGACCGCGGGCTGCTCGGCTGTCGCTACGGCTCCGCTCGACCGCACCACGACATCCCCCTCATGGTGGACCTCTACGAGTCCGGGCAGCTGATGTTGGACGAGCTTGTCTCGCTCACTCGTCCGCTCGACCGGTTCAGTGAGGTAGTCGACGAGATGCACGCCGGCCGAGTAGCGCGTGGCGTCCTCACGTTCGAGTAGACAGACCCCATGCAATCGGCCGAACAGGCGCAGGTGAGACAGTGAAGGGGGTCATCCTCGCCGGTGGCACCGGCTCGCGTCTCTATCCGCTGACGCGCATCACCAACAAGCATCTTCTACCGATCTACGACCGCCCCATGATCGCCTGGGCCATCGAGGCGGTAGTGCAGAGCGGCATTGACGAAATCATGCTCGTTACGGGCGGCACCCACGCCGGCGAATTTCTCCGCCTCCTGGGGAACGGCCACGAATACGGCATCAACCAGCTCTCCTACGGGTACCAGGAGAAGGCGGGGGGGATCGCCGAGGCGCTCGGCCTGGCCGCCCACTTCGCCGGGGGCGGCCCGGTGTTGGTCATGCTGGCCGACAACATCGTCGAGCGGTCGATCAAACCCATGGTCGACGCGTTCAGCGCAGAGCCGGTGGGATCGCGCATTTTGCTCTCTCCGGTCAGCGAACCGGAGCACCTGCGCCACCTCGGCGTGCCAGTCTTCGGTGAGGATGGCCGAGTCACACATATCGAGGAGAAACCCGAAAACCCGGCCTCGGAGTACTGCGTCACAGGCATTTACTGCTACGACGGTGGCGTCTTCGACATCGTCGGCGACTTGGAACCGTCGGGTCGTGGCGAGCTGGAGATCACCGACGTCAACAATCACTATGTCAGTAAGGGGCAGATGGCCCACGACGTCCAGGAGGGTTTTTGGGGTGACGCGGGCGAGTCGATCGACGCGTACTACACGGTGAACGACTTCGTTCGGGAGAATGGCGCCAATCTGGCGTAGAAGCGCAACCAGCGCTGGGCGGGCTGCTCAGGGCACCCCGTTCCATCGGGCCTAGCCTGCACCAGGTGGGCGGACTGCTGGAGCTCGAAGAGTTACGGCGGACGTACGGATCACTCGTCGCCCTCGACGACCTGTCGTTCACGGTGCCGAGCGGTCAGGTGGTCGGCTTCCTCGGCCCCAACGGAGCCGGCAAGACCACCACCATGCGCGCCATCTTCGGCCTGACCGACCTCGACACCGGCGTGGTTCGTTGGGACGGGATCCCGGTCGGGCGCGCGCAGTGGAAGCGCTTCGGGTACATGCCCGAGGAGCGGGGCCTGTATCCGGGCATGCTCGTGGGTGACCAGGTCGAGTATCTCGGCCGGCTGCACGGGATGAGCCCGGACGATGCCGCGTCGGCGACCCGGAAATGGCTCGAGCAACTCGATATCGCCGATCGAGCCACGAGCAAGGTCGAGGCCCTCTCGCACGGCAATCAACAACGGGTCCAGTTGGCCGCGGCCCTCGTCCACGGCCCGGACCTGCTCGTCCTCGACGAGCCGCTCGCCGGTCTCGACCCGACGGGCATTGACGCCATCGGACGAGTCCTGGTCGACCAGGCCCGGGCCGGCTGTTGCGTGCTCTTTTCGAGCCACCAGCTCGACCTGGTCGAAGACCTGTGTGACCAGGTCATCATCATCGATCACGGTCGCTTGGTCGTCACGGGCTCCGTCGACGACCTCGCCAGCCACGGCGCGCGCCGTCTGGTCGTGCGAGTGGAGGGCGACCGGTCGGCCGAGTGGGCACGAGCGCTCCCCGGCGTCTCGGTGTCCGAGGTCTCCGGCGGTGCGGCCCGCCTCGTACTCGACGACGAGGTCGACAGCGACGTGGTGCTGCGGGCGGCCATGGCGACCGGGCGCGTCACGCAGTTCACGTTCGAGCGCCGCCGGTTGTCCGAGGTGTTCCGAGAGGCGGTGCAGTGAAGACCGTCTACATCCTCATCTTCGTCGCCGTGGCGCTCGCGATTCGGGTGTTCATCCGGCAACGTCAACGGCAACGGCAGCGGAGTCAAGCGACGACCCCTACCGAGCAGGACGGCGCCACCGCCACGGTTCCCGCCGCTGCACCCACCGCAAGGCGTGGCAGCTTCACCACCGGCGCCCATCTCGGCAGCGTCGGCCTCGTCGCGCGCCGCGAAATCCTCGAGCGTGTCCGCGGTCGCATCTTCCGCGTCGGGACGATCATCATCCTCCTCGTCGTCGCTGGGGCCATCCTCATCCCAAAGATCCACAGCAACAGCACGTCTCCACCCCAGAAGGTCGGTGTCGTCGGTGCGCCCGATCCCGCGCTCACCCAGGTGGTCAGGTACAGCGGCAAGCAGAGTCAGACGCCGGTAAAGGTCGTCTCTGTGCCCACCTTGGCGTCAGCCGAATCGGCCGTGCGCTCCGGCGCCCTCGACGTCGCCATCGTCAACGGGGACAAGATCATCGTCAACCAGCCCATCACGGCCAATAGCTCGTCGGACACGGCCAGCCTGGTCCAGGTCCTGGCTCCCGAGCTCGGTGTCCTGCACGCCTACCAGCAGGCCGGACTGTCGGTGCAGCAGATCGAACGCGTGGCGCGGGCCCGGGCGGTCCCGATCCAGAGTCTGCAGGCCAGCACGGTCAAGGGCATCACCAAGGGCACGTCGGTGATCGGGGTGGTGCTCATCTTCTTGATGCTCACCCAGTACAACACCTGGATCCTCATGGGCGTCATGCAGGAGAAGGCGAGCCGGGTCGTCGAGGTCCTGCTGGCCGCCGTGCGACCGGCGCAGTTGCTCGGCGGGAAGGTGCTCGGTATCGGGTTGGTCGCGATGGGCCAGGCCTTGTTGATCGTGGGGGTCGCCTTCGCCGTGAGCAAGGCGGTCGGTTCCGACGTGTTGCACGGAACGGGCCCGGTCCTGCTCCTGAGCGATCTGGTCTGGTTGCTGCTCGGCTACTCCTTCTACTGCTGGCTCTACGCCGCCGCGGGGTCGACCGCCGAACGCCAAGACCAAGTCCAGACGCTCGCTCTCCCGCTGAGCATCCCTATCCTCATCGCGTACATCTACTCCATCACCGTGGCGAGCACGGGCAACCCGAGCCTCCTCTTCAAGGTCCTCGCCTACCTCCCGCCGACGGCCCCATTCGCCATGCCCGTGCTCGTCGGGCTGAGCCTGGTGACGTGGTGGCAGTTCCTGATCTCGGTCGTCCTGTCCATCGCCGGCACCGCGGTCATGGCGTGGTTCGCCACCGGGATCTACCGCCGGGCCGTGCTCCGCTCCGGGCAGCGCGTCAGCCTGCGCGACCTGCGTAACCGCCCCCGCCAACGTCAGCCGAGACCCGCAGTCGTCGACTCAGCGTAAAAAAACGCCGTCAGTGTGGCGGTTCGGCCGTCACCTCGAGCTTGACGCGCCGCACGCTCTCGGCAATACCGGCACCGTCCAACCCGAGACTGGCCAGGATGTCGTCCGCCTTCCCCTGCGCCAGATACTGGCGAGGGATCCCCAGGATCCGAATCGCCGGCGTGACCAGGCCCTGCGAGTCGACCTGGGCCGATATGGCGTCGACAAGGAACGCACCCGCCCCGCCGTGGCGCACGCCGTCTTCGGCGGTGACGACGAGTTGATGACGAGCCGCGTCAGTGAGCATCGCGACGTCCGGCGGACAGATCACCCGCGCGTCCCAGACCGTCGCGTCGATCCCCTCCCGAGCCAGCTCTTCCGCCGCCGCCAAGCACGACCCCACCATCTTGCCGACACCAAGGAGGCACACCGAACCGTCACCGCGCCGGAGTCGACGCGCCGACAGCCCCTCGCCAACCTCGTCGGGCCCCACGTGGCGCGCCGCCGTCTTGGGGAATCGGATGGTCGACGGGCCGGACAAGGACAGTGCCGTCCGCAGCATGGGCTCGACCTCTTCGGCCGCCGAGGGGGCGAACACCGTCATGCCGGGAATCGACAACGCCAGCGCCATGTCCAAAATCCCGTGGTGGCTCGGCCCGTCGTCGCCGGTGATCCCCGCCCGGTCCAGCACGAAGACCACAGGGCATCCATGCAGGCCCACGTCAAGATTGGCCTGGTCGAAGGCCCGGCTCAGGAACGTCGAGTACACGGCGACCACCGGCCGCAGCCCGGCCATGGCCATCCCGGCGGCCGCCGTCACCTCGTGCTGCTCGGCGATCCCGACGTCGTAGAAGCGGTCCGGAAAGCGGGCCTGGAAGGGCAGCAGCCCGGTCGGCCCCGGCATCGCCGCCGTCAGGGCCACGATCCGCGGGTCTTCTTCGGCCAGGTCGAGCAGGGCACGCGAGAACGCTTCGCCGTACGTCACGGCGCGCTGGGCCGACCCATCGACCTCCGTCTCGGGCAACGAACCCGGCGAGGACAGGCCACCGGCGTCGGTCGACGTCGGGCCGCCCACGGCCAATCCGGCCGAGGAGCCGACGGTGTTCTCCGACGCCCCACCCCCCGTCGCCGTCACCGCCGGCGTCGTCGGCACCTTGAAGTCGTGCAGCCGCTGCACGTCGTCTTCTTCGGCCGGCGCGTAGCCCCGGCCCTTCTGGGTCAAGACGTGCACGACGATGGGCCCGCCCCACTCGGCGGCGTGGGCGAACGCCTGCTCCATGTGCTCAATGTCGTGCCCGTCGATCGGTCCCGCGTACCGGACCCCGAGCGCCTCGAAGAAGGTGTGCGGCGCCACCATCTCGCGCAACGCACTCGTCAACGAGTGCGCACTCGAGTACGCCAGCTCTCCAATGGCGGGTAGCTCACGCAGCCGCAGGCGCAGGCGTTCCCGGGCCGCCGTATACGTCGGGTTCAACCGCAGCGTCGTCAACGATTGCGACAGCTGCGACACCGTCGGCGCGTACGACCGACCGTTGTCGTTCAGCACGATCACGACCCGACGGTGCGAATGCCCGAGGTTGTTCAGTGCCTCGTACGCCATCCCACCGGTCAACGCTCCGTCGCCCACGATCGCGACCACGCGCCGTTCGCCGTCGACCCCCCGCAGCGTGAACCCCGAGGCGATCCCGTGCGCGTACGACAGCGCCGTCGACGCGTGCGAGTTCTCAATCCAGTCGTGCTCGGACTCCGTCCGGTTGGGGTAACCGGACAAGCCGCCGGCCTGTCGCAGGTTCTTGAACCCGTAGCGGCGCCCCGTCAGCAGCTTGTGCACGTAGGCCTGGTGGCCCGTGTCCCAGAGCAGGACATCGCGGGGCGAGTCGAACACCCGGTGCAACGCCAGCGTGAGCTCGACCGCCCCCAGGTTCGACCCCAGATGCCCACCCGTCGTCGTCACCGTATCGACGATGAAAGTCCGTATCTCTTCGCAGAGCTGAGCCAGCTCTTCGCTGGTCAGAGCCTTTATATCGGCCGGTGTCTCGATACTTTGCAAAATCATGACGGGTGACCTCACGCTACCCGCTGCCCCCGCCCCGCCGCAGGCGTAGACGAAGTCGTCCCCGACCTTGTCTGACGAGGGTCAGCGCCGCCACCCCGAACGCCGCCACCGCCAGGACCTGCAGTCCCCGGGCCGGCCCCACCGCCTGCGACACCCACCCCACGATCGGAGCCCCCGCCACCCAGCCGACGTACCCCGCCGCCGTGAACGTTCCCACCGCGCTCACCACCTGCGTCGCCTTCCGGCTCACCGTGCTCATCACCAACGGCCAGAACAAGGACGCCCCGCCCGCCCCCAGCGCCAGTCCCACCGCGGCCAATCCCGCCGCCGGCGCCACCGACTCCAACAAGATCCCCCCGCCCGCCACACACCCGCCCACCACCAGCGCCGCCCGGCTCGACATCCGACCCACGAACCGTCCCCCGGCACCCCGCGTCGTCGCCGCCATCAGCTGCCCCACCACGTACGCCCCCGCCCCCAACAAGACGCCCGTCGCCAGGTGGTTGCGCAAGAACAGGACGCCCCACGTATCCACCCCGCCCTCGGTCACCTCGGCCAGGGCGAACACCGCCAACAACACCAACAACCCGTCCCGGCGTAACCGCCGCAACGGGTGCGACGTCGTCATGCGTCCCGCCTCGTCTGACGAGGCCGCCGCCAGAGCCATGCCGGAGTCGGTCGTGGCGGCCCACGCGCCGACCCCCGCAGCAACGACGGCGATCGCCGGCCACATCCAACGCCACGACACCCCCGCATGAATGACCAGGGCCGCCGTCGCCGCCCCCGCCAACGCCCCGGTGTTGAACAGGGCGTGCAGACGCACCAGCGACGACGGGTGATCGATCAGCCGGTGCGACGCCTCGGCGTTCATCGCCGTGTCGATGCTGCCCCCGGCCACCTCGGTCAGCACGAGGACGGTGACGAAGGCCCAACGCTCTGTCGTCAGCGCCAGCACGCACAGCAGCGCCGCCCAGGCGAACAGGGCCAGCCAGAGCATCCGTCGCGCCCCCACCCGGTCCGCCAGGTGCGCCATGACCGCACTCGACGCGCCCGCCACGGCGATGGCGATCGCCAGCACCAGGCCCAGTTCCGCGTCAGACAAGGCAAAGGCGTGCTGGATATTGAAGAGCATCACCGCCCAGCTTCCCCAGAACGTGCCGAAAACGACGAAGGCGGCGATGACCGGCCCGGCCCCCGTCAATGGTCCAGCCGCCGCTCCGGCCTCCGACCCCATAGATGAGGTCGGCAAAGTGCTCAGGGCTTGCCCGTCGCGCCCGCCTTGGCCAGGAACGTGGCGCGGTCGAGCACGACCCGCGTCACGCGGCCCGCGCCGACGAGCCCACCTCCCTCGCCTTCCAAACGCGCTGCCGACACCGTGAACGTCAGTCGCCGGCCTTCGACCTTCACCAGCGTCGCCTCGGCCAGTACCACCGACCCCACCGCGACCGGCGCCAGGTGGTCGAACTGCACCCGCGTCGCCACGCTCGCCTGCGAGTCCTCGAGGTGTCCGTCGGTGGCGCGGCAGGTGGCCTCTTCGCACAGCGCGATCAGGCGGGGCGTCGCCAGCACCGGGACGTCCCCAGAGCGGAAATACTCGGCCGTGTCCGCGTCGCCGACGATCAGCTCGAGCTGGGCGCTCAACCCGGCGTGGGGCCCATGTCCGGCGGCCGTCGCCGTCGAAGCCTTGGCTGAATGTTCGGGCACGACGATTACGATACCGCCGTGACCGACACCTCCCTCATCGAACCCGACGTGCTCGAACGCGTCCTGTCCACTGCCTTGCAGGGGGGCGGGGACATGGCCGAGGTGTTCGCCGAGGACGCCGTCACGTCCGGCGCCATGCTCGATGACCGCCGCATCGAAGAGCTCTCCTCAGGCCGCTCCCGGGGCGCCGGCATCCGCGTCGTCGACGGCGAGACGACCGGGTTCGCCCACACCGCCGACCTGACCGAGCCGGGCCTGCTGGCCGCCGCCCGGGCCGCCGCCGCCGTCGCCCGAGAAGGCGGCGACAAAACCCGCACCGTCGCCCTCGGCCCCCCGGTCGCCCACGATCGTGGCGAACGCACCCTCCCCACCACCGTCGACAAGGCCCGCAAACTCGAGCTCCTGAACCGCGCCGACGCCGCCGCCCGTTCCGCCGGCGCCAGCATCTCCCAGGTCCAGGTCGGCGTCGGCGACAGCCGCCGTCGTGTCCTCATCGCGAACTCCGACGGCCTGCTCGCCACCGACGACCAAATCAGGACCCGCTTCAACGTCCAGTGCGTCGCCAACGGCGACACCGGCATGCAGACCGGGCACGAGTCGCTCGCCCGCACCGAAGGCTTCGAAATCTTCGAGCGCCAGCGCGTCGAGGACATCGCACACACCGCCGCCGCCCGCGCCCTGACCAAGCTCTCGGCACGACCTGCCCCCTCAGGCGAGGTCCCGATCGTCCTCGCCGGCGGCTCAGGCGGCATCCTGTTCCACGAGGCCTGCGGCCATGGCCTCGAAGCCGACCACATCCTCAAGGACGCCTCCGTCTACACCGGCCAGGTCGGCCAGCTCGTCGCCAGTCCCCTCGTCACCCTCGTCGACGACGGCACCGTCCTCGGAGAGTGGGGCAACTTCGCCGTCGACGACGAAGGCAACCTCCCCGCTCGCAACGTCCTCATCGAAAACGGCATCCTGACCGACTACATGTGGGACTGGCTCCGGGCCCGCAAGGAAGGTCGTAAGTCGTCGGGCAACGGCCGCCGCCAGAGCTATCAGCACCTGCCGATGGTGCGCATGACCAACACGTACCTGCTGGCCGGTACCGACGACCCCGACGAGATCGTCGCCCAGACCCCCCACGGCGTCTACGTCAAGAAGCTCGGCGGCGGCCAGGTCAACACCGCGACCGGTGACTTCGTCTTCGGCACCACCGAGGCCTACCTCATCGAGAACGGCCGCATCACCGAGCCGCTCCGTGACGCCAACCTGATCGGCAACGGCCCCGAAGTCCTGCGCCGCATCGACGCCGTCGCCACCGACTTCGACATGACGCCGGGCACGTGCGGCAAGGACGGCCAGAGTGTGCCCGTCGGCTGCGGCCAGGCCACGCTGCGCATCACCGGGGTCACGCTCGGGGGCACGGCGTGAGCGACACCGACCTCCTCGCCCTCGCCACCTCCGTCGTCGAGCGGGCCCAGCCCGGCGAGGGCCTCGAGGTCTACGTCACCCGGGGCACCGATTCGGAGGTCCGCGCCTACGAGGGCGAGGTGGAGTCGCTGACCTCGGCGGACTCGTCCGGTGTCGGCATCCGTGTCCTGCTCGATGCCGACACCGACGCCGGCAGCCGCGCCGGCTTCGCCTGGGCGGGCTCCCTCGACCCCGACGTCATCGCCGCCACCCTCACCGACGCCCGGGACAATGCCCGCTTCGCCACCCCCGACCCCGACGTCGTCCTGGCCACGCCCGACGGCGTGACCCCGGTCGAGCTCGACCTGTGGGACGACGGCGTTGCGTCCACCCCCATGGAGAAGAAGGTCGAGCTGGCCATCGAACTCGAGCGGGCCACCAGGGCGGCCGACCCCCGCGTGCACCAGGTGTCCTCGGCCGACTACTCGGACAGTCGCGCCGAAGTGGCCCTGGCCTCGACCACCGGCATCTCGTCGTACCGGCGGCGTACGTCGGCCTTCCTCTCCGTCGACGCCATCGCGCGAGAAGGAACCGACACCCAGACCGGCACCGGCTTCAGCGTCGGACGGGGGCCGGGCGAGCTCGTCGCAGACGACGCGATGGACGACGCCGTTCTCCGCGCCACGCGGATGCTCGGCGCGCAGAAGGCGAGTTCGGGTCGCTACACCGTCGTGTTCGACCCTCGGGTCGTCTCCACGCTGATCGGCGTCGTGTCATCGGCGCTGTCGGGCGAGGCCGTCGTGAAGGGACGGTCGTTCTTTGCCGGTCGGATCGGCGAGACGGTCGCCGCACCCGCCGTCACCCTCGTCGACGACCCCACCGACTCCCGTGCCTTCGGGGCGGCGACGCACGATGGCGAGGGATTGGCCTGCCGCCGCAACGTCCTCATCTCCGACGGCGTGTTGCGCATGTTCGTCTACGACACCGTCTCGGCTCGCCGGGCCGGCACGTCGTCGACGGGGTCGGCCGTGCGGGGAGGCTTCGCCGGCACGCCCGGCGCCGGCTGCCGGGCCCTCGTACTGCAACCGGGCGACGCCACGGCGGAACAGATCCTGGCCGAGGTCGGCGAGGGCCTCTACGTCCAGTCCGTCACGGGCATCCATTCGGGCGTGAACCCGGTGAGCGGCGACTTCTCCGCCGGGGCCGAGGGCTTGATGATCCGGGGGGGCGCCTTCGCCGAGCCGGTCCGTGAGATCACCGTCGCGTCGACGCTGCAGCGCATGCTCCAGGCGGTCGTGGCGATCGGGGGCGACCTGAGGTGGCTGCCGGGATCAGCGGCGGGTCAGACCCTGGCCATTGCCGACATGCAGCTCAGCGGCGATTGACCTGATCAGCTGCTGCTGGCGGTAGCGGCGGCCGGCTTGGCGTCCTTGCCGCCGCCATCCTTCTTGCTGCCGTCACTCTTCGACGAGCTGTCGCTCGAGTCCTTCTTGGAAGGGGAGGATTCGGAGCTGGACGAGCTCGTCGATTCCTTCTCCTTGTCCTTGCTGTCCTTATTTTCCTTGCTGGCGCCCTTGCCGTTGCTGGCGCCGGCGGCCGCCCGCGAGTCGGTCTTGTAGAAGCCACTGCCCTTCAGCACGATGCCGACGGCGCCGTAGACCTTTCGGAGCGCGCTCCCGCACTCGGGGCACTCCGACAGCGGCTCGTCCGTGAATTTCTGGACGGCCTCGAGCCGGTGCCCGCACGCCGTGCAGGCGTATTCATAGGTCGGCAATGGATTCCTCCTGCAGCGCTCGCTGGCACTCACCACCTGAGACTGCCAAGTGTACCCGCTGGAGCACGGTTCCCGGCAGTTCAGCCCGGCCCGAGGCCGTAGACTTCACGTTCGTGACCGACCGGATGCTGGCCAATCTCGACCCGCTGGGCGGTGCCCGAATGGCCGATGTCACGCCCCGAGAGCCCACCCACCGCCGGGCCTTGGCTCGGTGCCGGGTCTCGATGCTGCCCGAAACGACGACCAAGGTAGCCAACAACGCGATCACCAAGGGCGACGTGCTGGCGGCGGCCCGGATCGCCGGGATTCAGGCGGCCAAGCGCACCGCCGAGCTGGTCCCCATGTGCCACCCCGTGCTCGTCGGGTCTATCGGCGTCAACTTCTCCATCGGCGACGACTACGTCGAGGTGGAGGCCCAGGTCGAGACGGTCGACCGGACCGGTGTGGAGATGGAGGCCATGACCGCCGCCGCCGTGGCCGCGCTCACCGTCTACGACATGTGCAAGTCATCCGACCGCACGATGACGATCGAGCGCCTTGCGCTGTGGGAGAAGTCGGGAGGCCGGTCGGGTCCCTGGCGCCGCTCCGAGTTCAACCACCTCTAACTTCTCTGTCGCTTCGCAGTCACCCTCGTCCACAGCGGCGACGGGCGCGAGACCATCACCCGGCCGTTGGGGCCGACGAAGCGGAGCTCCGCGTTGGCGTCACCCGTGAGTCGCCATTGCTTTGAGTGCAGCGGGTGGAAGGGCCGGGCACCGACGTGGGCCCACGCCCGCCCTCGCGGCGATCGAGCTCCGCGGCGAGCAGGACGATGCGGCCCGCCAGGGAGGCGAGCGTCCGGAAGGCCTCGGCGGCCCCGTCCATCAATTCGGACGTGGTGAGCTTGGCGACGGACGAGAGGGTCGGGATCATCGGCGGGAGAACGGTCGGTCGTGTGGCGTGGTCTACATTCGGCCACGAGTGACCATCGCCGAGGCGCCGCAATTCGGGAAGGGGATCGTCGGAGCCGTCACGTCGGTCGTCGGGCGGATCGACGGTCGCAACGTGGTCATCTGCCGGTCGCTGGGCTCGATGCGCCGCGGCGCCATCACCCACGCCGACGGGGTGCGGCTGGCCGAAGCGGCGGACCAGGCGGTGGAG
>DASZLL010000054.1:0-18160 GCA_035552395.1 Acidimicrobiales bacterium | reverse complement strand
CTCGATGCTGCGCAGATCGCGGTGGGTGGTCTCGCCCTGCGGGAACCGAGCCTCGACGACGTGTTTCTCAATCTGACGGGCCACAAGACCGAAGCGGAGACGGAAGAGGAGCGGGAGGCGCGCAAGGCCGCCGGACGCCGTCGCGCTGCCGAGACCGACGGAAAGGACGCGGCGTGACCACCCTCGCACTCCCGAAGACCATCGAACAGCCTGTGGAGCGAAAGCAGGGCAGCCGCCTCGGTTGGACGATCCAGGACGCGCTAACGGTGACGTGGCGCAACATCATCGCTCTGTCGCGCAACCAACAGACCATCGTCTTCTCGGCCATCCAGCCGATCATGTTCGTGCTGTTGTTCGTGTACGTCTTCGGCGGCGCCATCCACATCCCCGGCGTGCCGTACGTCGACTTCCTGATACCCGGGGTCTACGTCCAGACGGTCACCTTCGGCGCTGTCTCGACCGCGGTCGGACTATCCGAAGATCTCCACAAGGGCCTGATCGAGCGGTTCCGAGCGTTGCCGATGGCGCGCTCAGCCGTGCTGGCCGGGCGCACGACGGCCGACCTGTTGCGCAACGTGTTCGTCGTGATCTTGATCACCGCGGTGGGATTCGCCGTCGGCTTCCGCATCGGCACCAACATTGGGCTGTTCCTCTGCGGCGCCCTCATCGTCCTGCTCTTCTCCTACACGCTGTGCTGGGGGTTCGCCACGATCGGCCTGTCGGCGCCCAACGCCGAGGCGGCACAGACGATGGTCTTCCCGATCCTCTTCCCGTTCATCTTCGCCTCGTCGGCCTTCGTGCCGGTGAGCGACATGCCTGGGTGGTTGCAAGCCTTCGCCAAGAATCAACCGGTGACCCAAGTCGTGGACGCCTGTCGCTCGCTCATGACCGGGGGACCGCTGCACGACACGGGAGCAGTCTGGGCGTCGCTCGCCTGGTGCTTCGGGCTGTTGATCGTGCTGGCGCCGCTGGCGGTGCGCAAGTACCGCCGCGTCGCCTGAACTACCCCTCGCCGGTGCGGCGGCACAGCTCGCCGAGCAGGTCGGCAATCGGCACACGGACCTGTTCGGTGGTGTCGCGGTCCCGCACGGTGACCGCGCCGTCCTCGAGCGAGTCGAAGTCGACGGTGACGCACCACGGCGTCCCGACCTCGTCCTGGCGTCGGTAGCGCTTTCCGATGCCCTGGGTCACGTCGTAGTCGCACATGAAGTGCGGCTGCAGGGTCGAGAGCACCCGCCGGGCCAGGGGCTCGAGCGTGTCCTTCTTCGAGAGCGGGAGTACCGCCACCTGATACGGGGCGAGCCGCCAGTGCAGGCGCAGCACCGTGCGCGCTTCTCCCCCGACTTCGTCCTCGTCGTAGGCGTCGAGCAGGAACGCCATCATCGTCCGGGTGGCACCGGCGGCCGGCTCGATGACGTAGGGCGTGTAACGCTCGTTGGTGGTGGGGTCGAAGTAATCGAGCTTCTCCCCCGACGCCTTCGCGTGGGCCGTGAGGTCGAAGTCGCCCCGATTGGCGATGCCCTCGAGCTCGTCGAAGCCCCAGGGGAATTCGAACTCGACATCGGCCGTGCCGCGTGAATAGTGCGACAGCTCCTCGGGATCGTGGTGGCGTAAGCGGAGTTTTTCCGGTGCGATGCCGAGGTCGAGGTACCACTGCATGCGCTCCTTGAGCCAGTACTCGAACCACTGTTGCGCCTGGTCGGGCGGGACGAAGTACTCCATCTCCATCTGCTCGAACTCGCGGGTGCGGAAGACGAAGTTCTGCGGCGTGATCTCGTTGCGAAACGACTTGCCCACCTGGGCGATGCCGAACGGGGGCTTCTTGCGCGTGGTGCCGAGGACGTTGGCGAAGTTGGTGAACATGCCCTGGGCCGTCTCGGGGCGCAGGTAGGCGACGTGGCCCTCGTCCTCGACGGGTCCCGCATGGGTCTTGAACATCAGGTTGAAGGCACGCGCCTCGGTCAGGTCGTGCGAGCCGCAGTTGGGGCAGACCCCTTCGATCTTGTCGGCCCGCCAGCGTTCGTGGCAGTTCCTGCAGTCGACGAGGGGGTCGGTGAAGGTGGCCAGGTGGCCCGAGGCCTCCCAGATGGCGGGCGGGCCGAGGATGGCGGCGTCGAGACCCACGACGTCGTCGCGCAGCTGCACCATGGAGCGCCACCAGGCGTTCTTGACGTTGCGCAGCATGTTGACGCCGAGCGGGCCGTAGTCGTAGGTCGAGCGAAAGCCGCCGTAGATCTCCGCCGACTGGAAGATGAAGCCGCGGGTGCGGCAGAGCCGCACCACCTTTTCCATCAGTTCGTCGGAGGGTGCCGCCGTTTCAGCCGTTTCGGCGGTCTCGGTCATCGGTGCAGAATACCGGAGCCGATTCGGACGCTGACCTCGTTGGCCAGCAAGCGGCCCCGCACGGTGAGCACGGCACGGTCACCGTCACGGGTCACGAGATCGTTGAGCTCCTCGGGCCGTTCGAGGCTCGCCCAGGGCACGCCGCGAGGCGTGCGGAGCGACAAAGTGAGCGCCTCGAAGTCGCGTTGGCCGGCAGTGAGCTCCTCACGGGCGGCCTCGGGCGAGTGGCCGGCTTCGACGGCGGCGACATAGCGGTCAGGGGTACGGACGTTCCACCAGCGGGTGCCACCACGGTGCGAGTGGGCCGCCGAGCCGATGCCGACGTAGTCGCCCTGCTCCCAGTAGAGGTGGTTGTGCCGGCACTCGTGGCCGGGCTTGCACCAGTTGGAGATCTCCTCCCAGCGGTAGCCGGCGGCGGTGAGGGCGGCGTCAGCGTGCTCGTAGCGCCGGGCCAGCGCGTCCTCATCGGGATGGCGCGGCGGTTCCTCGGCGAGCGGCGTGCCGGGCTCGACGGTCAGGCCGTATGCCGAAAGGTGCGGCGGCGGGAGTGCGAGGGCGAGGAGGTGACGCAGCGTGGCCGCCCAGTCGTCGTCCCGCTCGGCGGGCGCCCCGAAGATGAGGTCGAGGTTCCAGGTAGAGAAGCCGGCGGCGGCCACGGCGCCGGAGATCGTCTCGGCCGCGTGGGGGACGTGGCGGCGGCCGAGTCCGTCGAGTACGTGGGCATGCGTCGATTGGAGGCCGAAGGAGACGCGAGTGACGCCGGCGCGGCGGTAGGCGCCGAGGTGGGCCTCGTCGGCGTCCTCGGGATTGCACTCGACGGTGACCTCGGCATCGGGTGCCCGCGGGATGGCGTCGAGGATGCGGCACAGCGTGTCGGGGTGAAGGCGGGACGGGGTCCCGCCTCCGAAGAAGATGGTCGTCGGGACCGGGAGGTCGGCGGCATCGAAGACGCGCTGGACCTCGAGGACGCACGCGTCCGCGTAGCGCTCCATGAGGTGGTCGCGGTCGGTGTAGGTGGCGAAGGCGCAGTAGTCACAACGCTCCCGGCAGAACGGGACGTGGACGTAGACGCCGAACGCGCTCAAAGGCCGGCCGTCGAGCGCATCGAGCGGATGCGGCGGTCGAGGTGCGCCTCCATCGCGGCGGTGGCCAACTCGACGACCTCGTCGGCGCCGGCGGGGGGCGGGCCGTTGAGCACACCGGCCAGATCGCCGCCGAGGATGCGGCGCAGCAGGCCGAGGGCCGGCGCGCTCAGCGGGCGGCCGCTGCGGTGCATACGGCACAGGGCGCCGCCGGCCACGAGGTCGAACGCCACCAGTTCGGTGGCGGGCTCGGACTGGCCGCAGGTGGCGCACTCATCGAGCACCGGGCCGGCGCCTTCGAGGACGAGCGCCTTCAAGAAGAACGACGGTGCGACGAGCGTGGGGTCGGCCTCGGGGTTGGCGAGGGCGCGGAGGGCGCCGGTGAGCATCGAGTAGAGGGCGGGGTCGGGGTGGCGCTCCTGGGCCAGCTGGTCCGTCACCTCGAGCAGGCCGATGCCCTGGGGGATTTTGTCGAGACTTTCTCGGATGGGGCGGTAGGAGTCGACGACCTCGACCTGGTTGACGATGTCGAGGTCGCCGCGGCCTTGCCAGAGCAAGAGGTCGACGTGGGTGAGCGGCTCGAGGCGGGCGCCGAACTTGGAGTTGGTGCGTCGCACGCCTTTGGCGACGGCCCGTACCTTGCCGTGGCGTTCGGTCAAAAAGACGATGATCTTGTCGGCCTCGCCCAGACGGTAGGTCCGCAGCACGACACCCTTGTCGCGGAAGAGGCTCACCGCGGGGTCATTGGCTTAGGCCGGGGGTGGCTGTGGTGATGGTGCGGCGGGGTTGGGCGCGGTGGCGTGACCGTTGGTAGTCGGGGCGGCGGGGTCGAGGTGGGCCGGGTCGAGGGGGCAGTAGCGCTCGCCCCGCCTGGCGGCATCGGCGGTGGCGCGCCGGGCGTCGGCGGCCAGGTCAGCGGCGTAGTCGTGGGCCTGCTGAAACGGACGGACGCGGGCCACGGCCTTCGCCCCGTGCGAGTGCCGCCCGTAGAGAAGGTTGCCGCAGGCGACCAGGCCAACCAACGCCAGGAGAGCCAGCACCGGGAGGCCGGCGTGCAGCGCGAAGGCCATGACGACGACGAAGGCGACGAGGAAGAGGATCCCCGCGGCCAGGGCGACCCGGGTGGCGGTCATGGTCCCCCATTCTCGCAGCCCGGCGCGCCAGGTCGGGTCGGGTGCGTGGGATCGGTCGGGTGGGTCGGCTAGGAGACGGCGCCGAAACGGCGAACCCGTCGCTGGAACTCGACGACGGCCTCATAGAGGTGGCGGCGGCGCATGTCGGGCCAGAGGGTCTCGGGGAAGACCAGCTCGCTGTAGGCGATCTCCCACAGCAGGAAGTTCGAGATCCGGGTCTCGCCCGAGGTCCGGATGACCAGGTCGGGGTCGGGCATGTCGGGGAAGTAGAGATGGCGCCGGATGGCCTTCTCGTCGATCTTGCTGGCGGGGGTGCCTTCATCGACCAGGGCGCGCACGGCGTCCACGATCTCGGCGCGGCCGCCGTAGTTGAAGGCCATCGTCATCACCATGCGCCGGTTGTCCCTCGTCAGCTCGATCGACTCGTCCATGCGTTTGAGCACGCGGCGAGGGACCCGCCAGTCGCGCCGGCCGGCGAAGCGAATCTGCACTCCCTTCTCGTTCAGCTCGTCGGCCCGGCGCATGAGGAGCGACTGGTTGAAGTTCATGAGGTAGCGGACCTCGTCGGGCGGGCGCCGCCAGTTCTCGGTCGAGAACGCGTAGAGCGTGATCCACTTGATGCCGATCTCGAGGGCGCCGTTGACCACATCGAGGAGCGCGGTCTCGCCGGCGGCGTGGCCCTCCGTGCGGGGCAGGCCGCGAGCACTGGCCCAACGGCCGTTGCCGTCCATGACGCACGCGACGTGCACCGGGACGCGGGTGAGGTCGAGCTCGGACGGGATCGGGTCGGGCGTGGGGCGGTCGTCAGAGTTGTCGGGATGGTGGCCGTTCCCCTCGGCGCCCCCCTGCTCCCGGGCGGTGGAGGTCACCCGCTGAACCTACCGCGGCGTCGGTGGCGCAGAGTTCCGGTTTTCTCAGCAGGGTCCCATCGGCGCGTGATGGACTGACGTCGTCCCCGTCTGGGAGATCCGGGGTTGGCGACGAACAAGGAGGCTCCCTATGGCAGAGCAGACAGGCGCACCGCGCCCCGACGTGACCGACATGTACGCCGTGCACGGCGTCTTCCGCGACACCCTGGGTGCCGCGCCGCGACTGGTGGGTGACGTGCAGCAGGGTGACGCGGCGCGGGTGAAGCAGGTCGCGAACTACTACGACAACATCTTGTTCTTCCTCGAGTCGCATCACGAAGGCGAGGAGGCCATCGTCTTCCCTCGGCTCCGGGCGCGCTGCCCCGGCGAGGGGGACCTGCTCGACGGCCTCGAACGCGAGCACGAGGAGGCGCTGTCGTTGTTAGCTGTCGCTCGCACGTCACTGGCCACGTGGCTGGGCACGGACGGCGACGCGGCAGCCCAGTCGGCGGTGGCTGACAGCCTCGAGGCGCTGCGGGCGCAACTGGTGGCGCATCTCGACGAGGAAGAGATGCAGGCGCTGCCGCTCTGCACGGAGAACCTCTCGACCGAGGAGTGGAGCCAGCTGCCCGGGCACGCCCTGGCCGGGTACCAGGGCGACAAGGTCTGGCTGATCCTCGGCCTCATCCGCCAACGCATGACCGACGCGCAGCGGGCTCGGATGTTGTTCCACATGCCGCTGCCCGCCCGTGACATGTGGACCGGGTTCGGCGAGAACGCCTTCAACGAGCTGTCGGCCGAGGTCGTGGTGGAGGTCAGCCGCTGTTAGGTCGAGGGTTGACGGTGGCCGGGTGACCCAGCGGTAGCGTCAGGCCGGTGACCAACGGGTCGACCGACGAGCCAGCCGACGGGTCCGAATTCTTCGAACCGGGTTGGGCCGACGAGTTCGACGTGGACCAGGCCTTCGGCGCGGCCGGAGGCGCCACGGATGCCCGCCAGGCCGGCGACGAGGGGGTCGAGGGGCTCGAGAAGATCACGGCGCAGATGCCGGGCGGCGAGGACCGCCCCGAGCAACAGGAGATGTGCCGGGCCGTCGCCGAGGCGCTGGCCACCGGCACGCACCTGGTGGTCCAGGCCGGCACGGGCACCGGGAAGTCGCTGGCGTATCTGGTGCCGGCTGCCCTGAGCGGCAAGAAGGTCGTCGTCGCCACCGCGACCAAGGCCCTGCAGAACCAGCTGGCGGAGAAGGACCTGCCACTGGTCGAGTCGGGACTCGGTCTGCCCGTGCCGCTCGACGTCGCCATCCTGAAGGGCCGGAGCAACTACATCTGCCGCCAGCGGGTGGCCGAGGTCGGCTCGGGCGGGATCCAGGCCGAGCTCGGGGATCAGACGCTGGGGCGAGCGGACGAGCCGGACTGGGAGCCGCCGGAGCCGGGCGCCGGGCAGGCGGCCGAGCGCGCGGCGTCGCCACCCGAGGGCATGGTCGAAGAGGTGCGCCAACTCGTGGCGTGGTCGCAGACCGCGCGCACCGGGGACCGGGCCGACCTCTCCTTCGAGCCGTCGGATCGGGCCTGGAACATGCTGAGCGTCGGGCCACGGGAGTGCCCCGGCGCGTTCAACTGCCCCTCGGGCGGCAGCTGCTTCGCCGAGGCGGCACGCGACCGCGCCGCCTCGGCCGACATCGTCGTGGTGAACACGCACCTGTACGGCGCACATCTGGCCAGTGGCGGCGTCGTGCTGCCCGAGCACGAGGTCGTCGTCTTCGACGAGGCCCACGAGCTCGAGGAGGTCATGACCGCGAGCCTCGGCGTCGAGCTCACCTCCGGGCGCTTCCGCACCCTGGTGACGGCCGCCCGCCCGCTGGTCGAGGCGCGCGACGCCGACCTGCTCGACTCGCTCGCGGCGGCGGGCGACCTCCTCGGCACCCTCCTGGCCGACCACGTCGGCACACGCGTGCTGCAAGAGGGCCCGCGGGCGAGCGCGGACGACATCGACCTGTCGGACCTGCTGGCGCGGGGCGCCGAGGTGAGCCGCCGGGTCGTCGACGCGCTGCGACGCGGCGGGGCGCAGCGGAGCTTCATCTCGGGCGACGGCGACGACCCCGACCGGGCGAGCCGCAAGACGCGGACGTTGCAAGCGGCTGCGCACCTGGCCGAAGACCTGCACCGGCTCGTCGGCCGCACCGACAGCGAGGTGGCCTGGGTCGACGGGACCCGGCGCAACGCACGGCTCCGGCTCTCCCCCATCGACGTCGGGCCTGCGCTGTCCGCGGCGTTGTGGGGCTCGGTCACGTCGGTCCTCACGAGTGCGACGATCCCGCCGCGCCTTGTCGAGCGGGTGGGACTCGAGGAGTTCCCGACCGAGGAGCTCAACGTCGGCAGCCCGTTCGACTACCGCGCCCACGCGCTGCTCTACGTGGCGCGGCATTTGCCGGACCGCCGCGCCGAGGGCGCTGAAGAAGCGCTCTTCGAAGAGCTAGGGCTCTTGATTGAAGCGGCGGGCGGGCGCACCCTGGCGCTGTTCACTAGCCGGCGGGCCACCGAGGCGGCAGCCGAGGCGCTGGCTGACGAGCTGCCCTACACGGTCTTGTTGCAGGGGGACCTGCCCAAGGGGCGTCTGCTCGAGGAGTTCGCCTCGGACGAGACCTCGTGCCTGTTCGCCACGCTCGGCTTCTGGCAGGGCGTCGACGTCCCGGGCCCCGCCCTCTCGCTGGTCACGATCGACCGGCTCCCGTTCCCGCGGCCCGACGACCCGCTGCTCCAGGCCCGGCGGGATCGCGCCGGCAGCCGCGCCTTCTCGCTCGTCGACCTGCCCCGGGCCGCCACCCTGCTGGCCCAGGGCTCGGGGCGTCTCATCCGCACCGCCGACGACAAGGGCGTGGTGGCCGTGCTCGACTCGCGGCTGGCGACCGCTTCGTACCGAGGCGTCCTGCTGGCCACGTTGCCGCCGATGCGGCGGTCGGTGGACCGCTCGGAGGTGGAGTCGTTCCTCCGGCGGGCGCTCGACGAAGACGACAAGGGCGACGGCCGGCCAGCCAGGAATCAATAGCCGAGGCGGTCGAGCATCTCCTCGCGGTTCTGCCAGCGACGCTCGACCTTCACGTGCAGGTCGAGGTACGTGCCCTCGGGCAGCGAGTCCCGGGCAGCGATGCCGACGGCCTTGAGCACCTCGCCGCCCTTGCCGATGACGATGGCCTTCTGGGAGTCGCGCTCGACGATGATCTCGACGCGGATGTGGGGGCCCTCCCACTCGGTCACCCGGCAGGTGATGGCGTGGGGGAGCTCGTCACGCGTCTTGGCCAGGAGCTGCTCGCGCACGAGCTCGGCCACCCACAGGGCCTCGGGCGTGTCGGTGACGACGTCGGGCGGGAAGAACGGCGGGCCCTCGGGCAGGCGGCCGATGAGGTGGGCCAGCAGTGCATCGACTCCTTTGCCGGAGCGACCCGACACGGGGAAGTACTCGATCTCGGGCACGTCCCCCAGCGCCTCGACCGTCTCCTTCGCCGAGTTCAGTCGCTCGAGGACCCGACCGGACGGGGCGCGGTCGATCTTGTTCACGGCGACGACCAGACCGGGTACGTCCGTCTCACCCTCGTCATTGCCGGCCGTCGCCGCGGCCCGTTGCACGTGGCGCACCGAGCGTTCGATGACGGTGCGGTCCCCCGGACCGATGGCCGCGGTGGCGTCCACCACCGCAATGATGACGTCGACGTCGTTCAGCGCGTCCGTCGCGACCTCGTTCAGCCGGGTCCCCAGGGCGCTGCGCGGCCGGTGGATACCCGGCGTATCGACGAACACCATCTGCGTGTCGGCCGACTCGTCGTGCAGTACGCCGAGGATGCGGTGGCGCGTCGTGTTGGGACGCGACGAAGTGATCGCGACTTTCGTCCCCACCAATTTGTTCACGAGCGTCGACTTGCCGACGTTGGGCCGGCCCACGACGGCGACGAAGCCAGAGCGCACGTTGTTAGTTGCCGTTGTGCGACGCGTCGCCGGCCCGGTCGGGCCCCGATGCGCCGTCGCCCCGGCCCTGGCTCGGCCGGTCGCCGTCCTCTTCCGACGTGGTCCCGGTCGGCTCGATGCGCACCCGGCCGATGCGGCGGCCCCGCACGTCGAGCGCGGTCAGCCGGAAGCCGTCCACCTCGACGGAGTCCCCGGCGTCGGGCACCCGCCCGACCAGGTCGAGGATGAGCCCGCCCACCGTGTCCCACGGTCCGTGCGGGAGATCCGCGCCGAGCAGCTCGTCGGCGTCGTCCACCGAGAACGCGGCGTTCACCATCACCGAGCCGTCGGGGAGGCGCTCGACCGTCGGCTCCTCCACGTCGAACTCGTCGACGATGTCGCCCACCAGCTCCTCGAGCAGGTCCTCGAGCGTGATGAGTCCCGCCGTGCCGCCGTACTCGTCGACGACGATGGCCATGTGGAACTTCTCCTCCTGCATTTCGCGCAGGAGGTCCGACACCTCCTTGGACTCCGGCACGAACTTGGCCGGTCGCATGCTCGACCGCACCGGCTGTCCGTACTTGCCGACCCGCTCGTCACGCACGAGGTCCTTGATGTAGGCGATCCCGATGATGTCGTCGATCCCCTCCGCCTCGACGGGGATGCGGCTGTAGCCCGCTCGAAGCGCCGCCTCGAGGGCGTGGCGCACGGTGGCGTCGGCCTCCACGGTGACCATGTCGGGCCGCGGCGTCATCACCTCGCGGGCGACGGTGTCGCCGAAGTCGATAATCGAGTGGATGAACGAGCGCTCGTCCCCCTCGATCACCCGCTCCTCGTGGGCGACGTCTGCCATGGCCTTGAGCTCGGAGTCGGTGATGTACGCCTCGCGCACGCCTTCTCCGTCATCGGCGCCGATGATCCGGTTGGCGAGCCCGATCAGCAGGGCGGAGAGAAAGCGGATGGGCGGGAACCGCAGCAGCGTGATGACGATCGGCGCGCTGAGGAGCGCGGCGCGATCGGCGTGGCGCACGGCCCAGTTCTTCGGCACCGCTTCGAAGAACACGAAGATCACGACGATTTCGAAGACGATGCCGAGGAGCACGCCCAGCCCGCCGAAGAGATGCTCGGCCACGATGCCGACGAGCGTGGCGGAGACCAGCTGGCAGATCAGGACGAGCAGCAGGATCGGGTTGAGGAAGTTGGCCGGGTTCTCGACCAGGCGGGCCAGCTGACGCGCCCCGCGCCGTTTCTCGTCGATCAGCGACTTGGCCTTGATCCGGCTCATCCGAACCAGGCTCGTCTCGGCCATGGCCAGCACGCCCGACGCCGCCAGCAGCACGAGGATGACGACGATGAGGATGGCGTCGGAGGCCTGGAAGCCCGACGTCGCGAGCAGCGGGTGCACGCTTACGCCCCCGGCGTGACGCGATAGAAGCGCTTCAGCAGCTGCTGCTCCAGCGCCTCCATCCGCTCGGCCTCGGCGTCGATCTCGTGGTCCATGCCGAGCAGGTGCAGCAGGCCGTGGACAACGAGCAGCGCGATCTCGTCGTCGACGCTGACCCCGTGCTCCTCGGCGTGGCGCGCCGCCACCGCCGGACAAATAACGACGTCGCCGAGCAGCATGAGCACGCCGTCCTCGGCCGAGCTGCCCGGACCGGTGCCGCCGAAGTCGGGGGAGCGCCCCGTCGGACCGGGCTCATCCTCGATCGGGAACGACAGGACATCGGTGGGGCCGCTCTTGCCGAGAAACTGTTCGTTGAGCCGGGCCATGGCCTCCTCGTCGACGAAGAGCAGCGAGACCTCGGTCTCGCCCTTGATTCCGCGCGACGTGAGCACGCGGCGCGCCAGCCCGGCCCAGCGGGCCACGTCCATCGGATGGGCCTGTTGCTCGTCGGCGGCGAAAACGTCGATGGTCACTTGGTGTGACCAGCCCGCCCTTCTGCCATGTCGTACGCGTCGACAATGTCGGCCACGATCTTGTGGCGGATGATGTCGCGGCGCGTCAGATGGACGAACGCGATGTCGTCGATCCCGCCAAGGACGGGCTCGAGCCCGACCAGGCCCGAGCGGCCGCCCGGCACGTCGATCTGGGTCACGTCGCCCGTCACCACGCACTTGGAACCGAAGCCGATGCGGGTCAGGAACATCTTCATCTGCTCGGGCGTCGTGTTCTGCGCCTCGTCGAGAATGATGAACGAGCTGTTGAGCGTGCGGCCGCGCATGAAGGCAAGAGGCGCCACCTCGATCGTTTGGCGGTCGAGCAGCCGCTGCGCGCCCTCGGGCTCGAGCAGGTCGTAGAGCGCGTCGTAGAGCGGGCGCAGGTACGGGTCCACCTTGGCCATCAGGTCGCCGGGCAGGAAGCCGAGCCGCTCCCCCGCCTCGACGGCCGGGCGGGTGAGGATGATGCGCGACACCTGGCGCGACTGCAACGCGTGCACCGCCTGGGCCACGGCGAGGTAGGACTTGCCCGTGCCGGCGGGGCCGATGCCGAACGTGATCACGTTCTGCGAGATGGCGTCGACATAGCGCTTCTGCCCCGCCGTGTTGGGCCGGACCGTCTTGCCGCCCGCGGCGCGCACCACCTCGGAGCGCAGCACCTCGCTCGGCCGGATGTCCTCGCGCACCATGTCGATCGTGCGAGCCAGGGTGGACGACTCCATGTCCCGTCCCGCCTGCACCAAGAGGATGAGCTCTTCGAAGAGCCGCACCACCACTTCGGCGGCGGGCCCCTCGACGGAGATCCGGTTGCCCTGGACGACGATCTGCTCGTCGGGAAAGGCGGCCTCGATCTGACGCAGGTGCTCGTCGCGCGTGCCGAGCAGGCCAGCCATGAGGTGGTTGCCGGGCACGAAACACTCGGCGCGCAGGGTGGATGACGAGGTGGTCACGAAGGAGAAGCAGTCATGTCGGTAAGGAAGTGCCCTTTCAATGGCTCGCCCCCGAGGACGTGGAGGTGGAGGTGCGCCACCGAGTTCATGGCGTCGGGGCCGACGTTGAAGACGAGGCGGTAGCCCCGCTCGGGCGTCGCCAACCCGGCCGCGTCCGCCACGGCGCGCGCCGTCATGAGCATGTCGGCCAGCACGGGCCCGTCCTCGGCGGTAATGACTGACGCGTCCTCGATGTGACGCTTTGGCACGACCAGGACGTGGAGAGGGGCGGCCGGGTTGATGTCCTTGAAGGCGAGCGTGGTCTCCGCCTCGTACACCTTCTCCGCCGGCACGTCGCCCGCCACGATCTTGCAGAAGAGGCAGTCGGTCATGCGCCGGCGACGCTCTCCCGGTCCCTGCGCGCTAAACCGATCACTGGCGCGAACATACCGGGCGCCGGCTCGCCGCCGTGACCATGCGCCCCGATCAGGCCGATCAGGGTTGGGCCTCCACCGCGGCCACGGTGCCCGTCCGCAACGAGGCCATGAGGGCGCCCGCGGTGACGGCCGCCGTCTCGGCCCGCAACACGCTGAGGCCGAAGCCGACCGTCGGCAACCCCGACGCCAGCTCATCCGTGCTCCACCCGCCCTCGGGCCCGACCGCGACCACGTGCTGGTGCGCCGACGGGCGGTCGCCGCTCAGCTGCGCGAGGACGACCTCGCCCGGTGCGCCCAGGGCGCCGAGCTCCGCGAAGCGCACGGTGTCCGCGATCTCGGGCAACCAGACCCGGCGGCACTGGGCTGCCGCCTCGCGGGCGACCCGGCGCAGCCGCTCGACCGTGGCCTTGCCGCGCGCGCCGCTCCAGCGCACCACGCTCCGCTCGCTGATCAGCGGGACGATGCGGTCGATGCCGAGCTCGGTCAGCTTCTGGACGACCCATTCGGGCCGCTCCCCCTTGACCGGCGCGAAGACGACGGTGAGGGCCGGCACCGCCGCGGGCTCCGACTGCACCGCGCCGTCGCCCCCGATGCCTATGGCGTCGTGGATCGGCGCCAGCTCGGCGCCGCCCCGCCAGGTGGCCCGGGCCCAGCGGCCGCGACCGTCGGCGGCGATGACCTCCTCGCCGGGGCGCAGGCGGAGCACCCGGCCCAGATGGTGGGCGTCGTCGTCGGCCAAGACGGGAGAGCCCGGGTTGTCGACAAAGACCTGCGCCTGCGCGGCGGCGCGCACGGTGATGGCGGCGTAGGCGGGACCGGCGCTAGCCAAAGGCCGAACGCAGCCGCGAGAACACGCCGCCCTCGCCGCCGGCACCCGGCGCCGCCACGTCCTCGCCCCGGGCGGCGGCGAACTGGCGCAGCAGCTCGTCCTGCTCGGGCGTCAGCCCGGTGGGCGTGGCGAGCAGGACGTGGACGAAGAGATCGCCGCGCCCGCGGCCGCGTAGGTGCGGCACCCCGAAGCCGCGGAGCCGCTCGACGTGACCGTGCTGGGTCCCCGGCGCGACAGTGATGCGCTGCAGACCGTCGAGCGACTCGACCTCGGTCTCGACGCCCAGTGCTGCCTGGGCCAGGCTGATCGTCAACGTGGTGTTGAGATGGTCGCCCTGGCGTTCGAAGCGCGGGTCCGGCGTCACGGCCAGGTGGACGAAGAGCGAGCCGTTCGGCGCCCCGCGCTGGCCCGCCGCCCCGCGCTCGGCGAGCCGCAGGGTCGAGCCGTGTTCGACGCCCGCCGGCACCTCGACCGTAAACGTGGTCTCCTCCATGCGGCGGCCCTCGCCCCGGCAGTCCGGGCACGGGTGCGGGATCATCTCGCCGGTGCCGGCGCAGCGCGAGCACGCAATGGAAGTGACCACCTGGCCGAGCAGGGACTGGCGCACCCGGCGTAGTTCGCCGGTGCCCTGGCAGTCGACGCACGTCTCGGGCTCGGTGCCGGGCGCCGTGCCCTGTCCGGCGCACGTCGTGCACATCGACGGCAAGCGGACGGAGATCTCCTTGTGGCAGCCGAACACGGCCTCGTCGAACAGCAGGCCGAGACGCACCTCGGCGTCCGCCCCGGTCTGGGGGCCCCGGCGCCGGGCGGTCGGCCCGGTGGCCTGGCCGAAGAAGGCCTCGAAGATGTCGCCCAGCCCGCCTTCGAAGTTGAAACCGCCCATGCCGCCCGCCGGCGCGCCGAACACGCCCTCGGGCCCGAAGCGGTCGTAGCGGGCGCGGCGCTCGGGGTCGCGCAGCACTTCGTAGGCGACGGTCACCTGCTTGAAGCGCGCCTCGGCCTCCGGGTCACCGTGGTTGGTGTCGGGGTGCAGCTCGCGGGCGCGGGCGCGGTACGCCCGCTTGATCTCCTCGTCCGACGCGTCGCGGTGGCACCCGAGCAGCTCGTAGAGGTCGCCCAGCCCGTCAGTGACCGCCATCGTGACCTCCGGCCAGCCGCTCGCCCAGCCGCTCGCCCACCACGTGGACGGCCGCCATGGTGCGCGGGTAGTCCATGCGCGTCGGGCCGAGCAGGCCGACGGCGCCGAAATCCTGGCCGTCCACCGTCACCGGCGCGACGACGACGGCGCACGACGACAGCGGCTCGAACCCGTGTTCGGTGCCGATGGCGACCGAGAGCCCCCGGTTGAGGACGTCACGCAGCAGGGACACCACCACGAGCTGTTGCTCCAAGATCGTGAGGACCGAACGCACCGTCTCGACCGCCTCGAACGACTCGGCCAGGCGCGCCGGTCCCCCGACGAACACCTGGTCGGCGTCAATGTCGCCCCCCATGGAGTCGAGGGCGCCGAGCGACGCCGTCACCAGGTCGTCGACCGGCCTCGAGCTACTGGGGGGCGCCGTCCCGGGTCCCTTGAGCGTGCGCCCGACGAGGTGCGCGTCCAGGTGTGCACCGGCGGCGGCGAGGTACTCGCCGGCGGCTTCGTTTTCGAGGTCGATGGTGCGCTTCTCGACGGCGCCGTCGGAGAGGACGACGACGACGAGCGCGTGCAGGGGCGACAGGCCCACGAGCTGGACCGAGCGGATGGTCGCCGTCTCGTGCGACGGGCCGACGACGACGGCGGCGTACGTGGTGAGCTCGGAGAGCAGCCCGGTCGCCCGCTCGAGCACGGTCTCGATCTCGCCATGCACCTGGTCGAAGAATTGCGCCACCTGGCGGCGCTGCACCGGACCGAGGACGCCGGGCCCGGTCAGGTGGTCGACGAAGAAACGGTACCCCTTGTCGGTCGGGATGCGGCCGGCACTCGTGTGCGGCTGGACGAGATAGCCGTCGCGCTCGAGCGCCACCATTTCGGAGCGCACGGTGGCGGACGACACCTGCACCCCCGGTGCATTGGCCACGTGCGAGGACCCGACGGGCTCAGCGGACCCGATGTACTGGGAGACCACCGCCTCGAGGATGGCGGCGCGGCGCTCGCCCAGGGCGCGGTCGTCCGCGCTCGCGTCGGCTCTGGTGGCGGGGTCAGCGGGAGTCATGGGTGCCTGGCACTCAAGTTTACCGAGTGCCAGCGCCACACCCCCGGGCAGGTCGCCGGCCTGGGCCGGGGCTCGCCGGCCGACTTCTCCGTCGACGGTTCAGCGGCGTCGATCGAAGCCTTTCCTGGGTGCCTGCCACTCGAGTCGGCACCCGGCATTGGATGGCCTTGGTCAACCCGACAACCCAGGCGCCGCCAGATGGACGAGCGCCGGAGACACTTCGAGCTGCATACGGCCCCCTCTACTAAAAGTCGCCAAGTTCTACGAGAGCCTCCTACTTTTTTCTAGTCCGCCCTATTGGATCTCGAAGATTTCAGTAGAGCCGCGCGTATGCAACTCTGAGAGACCCACGACGTCCTCGCCCGCGAGCGTCGGTCGATCGATCACACGCCGGTGCTCGGCCGCAGAGGAGGCCGTCCGCAGGACGGACGGTGACTCAGTCGTCCCCCAGGCGCAGCGCCGAGATGAAGGCCTCCTGGGGCACCTCCACCCGCCCGATGTTCTTCATCCGCTTCTTGCCTTCCTTCTGCTTCTCGAGCAGCTTGCGCTTGCGCGTGATGTCACCGCCGTAGCACTTGGCCAGGACGTCCTTGCGCCTGGCCTTGACCGTCTCGCGGGCGACGATGCGCCCGCCGATGGCTGCCTGGATCGGCACATCGAACATCTGCCGCGGGATGAGCTCGCGCAGCTTCTCGGCCATTTTGCGCCCGTAGAGGTCGGCCGAGCCCTTGTGCACGATGGTCGAGAAAGCGTCGACCGGCGTGTGATTGATGAGGATGTCGACCCGCACCAGATTGGCGGTCATGTAGTCCTCCGGCTCGTAGTCGAGCGAGGCGTACCCCTTGGTCCGCGACTTGAGCTGGTCGAAGAAGTCGATGACCACCTCGGCCAACGGCAACGTGTAGACGAGCTCGATGCGCTCGGGCGAGAGGTATTCCATGCGCGTCATCTCGGCCCGGCGCCCCTGGCACAGTTCCATCACGGTGCCGGTGTACTCGCTGGGCGTGATGATCGTGGCGGAGAGCATCGGCTCGTCGATGTGGTCGATCCGGCTCGCGTCGGGCAGCTCGGTCGGGTTGTCGACCTCGATCTCGCTGCCGTCGGTCAAGAAGGCCCGGTAGGCCACGCTCGGGGCGGTGGCGATGAGGGAGAGATCGAACTCGCGCTCAAGGCGCTCGCGCACGATCTCCATGTGTAGCAACCCCAAAAACCCACAGCGGAAGCCGATGCCCAGGGCGTGCGAAGTCTCGGGCTCGAAGGTGAAGCTGGCGTCGTTCAGCTTGAGCTTGTCGAGCGCGTCACGCAGGTCGGGCAGCTCGTCGCCGTCGACCGGGTAGAGACCGCAGAAGACCATGGGCTTGGGGTCGCGGTACCCGGCCAGCGCCGAGGTCGCGCCGTGGGTCGCCGTCGTGACCGTCTCACCCGAACGCGCCTCGCCCACGTCCTTGATGCCGGCGATGAGGTAGCCGACCTCGCCCGGCCCGAGTTGGCCCACGGGAAGGGCGACGGGCGTGCGGATCCCGACCTCCTCCATGTCGTGCACCGCGTTGGCCTGGATGAAGCGCAGCCGCGCCCCGGCCGCCAGCGTCCCGTCGACGATGCGAATGGAGCTCACAACCCCGCGGTACTGGTCGTAGGAGGAGTCGAAGATGAGGGCGCGCAGAGGCGCGGCGGCGTCGCCCTTCGGCGGCGGGATGCGGGCGATGATGGCGTCGAGCAGCTCGGGCACTCCCTGCCCGGTCTTGGCCGAGATCTGGAGGATGTCCTCAGCCGGCAACCCGAGCACGTGCTCGATCTCGAGCGCGCTGCGCACCGGGTCCGCTGCCGGGAGGTCGATCTTGTTGAGGACCGGCACGATCTCGAGGTCGTTCTCGATGGCCTGGTAGCAGTTGGCCAGCGTCTGGGCCTGGATCCCCTGACTGGCGTCCACTAGCAGCACCGCTCCCTCGCAGGCGGCCAGCGACCGGGAGACCTCGTAGCCGAAGTCCACGTGCCCGGGGGTATCAATGAGGTGGAGGACGTGGCCGGCGTAGTCGACGCGGACGTTCTGCGCCTTGATGGTGATGCCGCGCTCCCGCTCGATGTCCATGGAGTCGAGGTACTGCGCGCGCATGTCCCGGGGGTCGACCGCACCCGTGATCTCCAAGATGCGGTCCGACAGCGTCGACTTGCCGTGGTCGACGTGGCTGATGATGGAGAAGTTGCGGATGCGCTCGACCGCCACAGGTCCACGGTCGTTGGCGGGAGGCGGCACGGTCCGTCGATCGTACCGGCCACGCCCCCCGTTCCCGATCGCCTGGCCAGGGAACTTGTTCCCCGCCGAGCAGTTCGGCGCCTGTTTGATCATGGCCGCCACCTGCTACAGTTGTCCTCCGCACCGGTGGGCTCCCGCCCTTCCGCCGCCCCTTTTCGAAAACCGAGGATTTCTTCACGTGGCCAACATCAAGAGCCAGATCAAGCGGAACCGCCAGAACGAGAAGCGCCG
>DASZLL010000053.1:0-6457 GCA_035552395.1 Acidimicrobiales bacterium | reverse complement strand
GCTCCTCGTGGTCACGCAGGGGGACGACGCGCTGCACGAGATCGTCCCGGCCACCCACGACGTGATCCACACGGTGACGGTGGGCGTGGAGCCCGACGCCGTGGCATTCGCGCCCGGGGGGACGCACGGACAGGGCATCGCCTTGGTGGCCAACCTGGACTCGGACAGCGTGACGCCGGTCGACCTCGGCACGTGGCGGGCCGGCCGGCCGATCGCTGTCGGCGCCGAGCCGGTGGCGATCGCCGTGTCGGCGCCGGCGACGGGCTCCGGGGCGCCCACGGCGTTCGTGGCCAACTACGGCAGCAACACGGTCACGCCGATCGACCTGCGTTCGTTGCAGGCCGGTGCGGCGATCGCGGTGGGACCGGGCCCCCAGACCCTGGCCGTGGCGTCCGGCCAGGTGCTGGTCGGGAACTTCGGCAACGCCACGCTGACGCCGATCAACGCCACGACGCTCCATCCGGGCGTCCCCGTCGCGTTGCCCCTCAATCCCACCGGCATCGCGATCGACGCGTCCGGCCTCACCGCGTACGTGTGCGGCGGGGCCGGCCTGGTGCCGGTCACGCTGGCCGGGTCGGCGGTCGGGACCGCGATCGGGCTGCCCGACGCGGCACAGGGCGTCGCGCTGAG
This sequence comes from Acidimicrobiales bacterium, assembly GCA_035552395.1. Taxonomy (GTDB): domain Bacteria; phylum Actinomycetota; class Acidimicrobiia; order Acidimicrobiales; family RAAP-2; genus Bog-473. The sequence goes on along the minus strand of DASZLL010000053.1, from coordinate 5,827 downwards.
CGCCGACGGGGCGACGGCGTGGGTGACCCAACAGGCCGGCGGGTTGGTCCCGGTGACCTTGACCACGGGCAAGGTCGGGCGGCCGCTGCGCCTCGGGGGGCATCCCTCATCCATCGTCATCGGGGCGGGGTGAGCGAACCTGGGTTCGCCGCTCGGTCAGATGCTGTACACGGCGCGGGCCCGGAAGCGCAAGGGCCGCTCGGTCAACTCCTCCATGTAGTGCGCGGCCCAACCGGCCACGCGGGCGACGGCAAAGATGGTGCGCCCGCTGTCCGACGGCATGCCGGTGCCCCAACTCAGGGCGGCCAGGGCAAGGTCGCAATTCGGTAAGGGGATGTCGTGCGCCGCCGCCAGCGTGATCACCTCGCGCAGCACGGCGCGCTGCCCGTCCCGCAACGACGGCTCGGCCAACGCCAACAACGCGCCGAACCGCGGATCGCCGCTCTTGTAGACGGTGTGGCCGAAGCCCGGGAGGCGGCCCTGTTCGCGCAGGACGGCGTTGAGGGCGCGCTCCGCGCCGTCACGTTCGGCGACGACGAGGAGCTCGTAGGCCATTTGGCTGGCCCCGCCGTGCAGCGGGCCCGCCAGCGTCGTCAGCCCCGCCAAGAAGGCGTCGTACGGATCGGCGCGCACCGACGCCGCCACGCGGACGGCGACGGTCGAGGTCGCCAACTCGTGGTCGGCCAGGAGGATCAGCGCGGCGTTGACGGCGTCGATCGGGAGCGCGGCCGCCGAGGTCGCGAGGCGGGCGGCCAGGCGTGCCGCAATGGAGGCACGGGCGTCCTCAGCCGGTGCGGGCCCCACCGCGTCGGCCAGTGCGGCGGCCGAGCGGCGCGCCGCCCGGGCCACGGCGGCCGGCCGCAGGTCGGAGCGGAGGGGGTCGCGGGCGCCGCACAGCACCAGGGCCCAGCGCATGCGGTCGAGGGTGTGGCTCAGCGGGCAGGCACCGAGATCGGGCGTGCTCCAGTCACCGCCGCCCTCGGTCTGCCAGAGGAGCTCGGCCACCTCCTCGAAGTGGGCACGTGCCGCGAGGTCCGTCGCGCGCTGGCCCCGGTAGAGGGGCCCGAGCTCCTGGTCGAGCTGCGTCACCCCGGTCGTGACGGTGGCGAGACGGGTGGCGGTCTGGCGACCGCCCCGGCTGCGCGCGGCCAGCGCCTCGACATCGGGCAGGTCGAAGAGGCTGCCCCGCCCGTTCGGGTCGCGGTGCGACTCGAGCAGACCGCGGCTGACGTAGGCGTAGAGGGTCGGCACCTTGACGCCCAGGCGGCGGGCCGCTTCTTCGGTGGTGAGCATCCGGTCCATGCTGCGAAGACCGTATATTGACTTGATCAACGTTTACAACCATCGATCCGGAGCGCCATAGTGGGTGGCATGGAAACCATCGTGCGAGACCTCATGACGTCACCGGCCGTGACCTGCCCCGCCGACGTCACTTTGGCCGAGGCGGCCGGCGTGATGCAGCGCGCGGACACCGGCTCGGTCGTGGTCACCGACCACGGCAAGGTCGTCGGCATCCTCACCGAACGGGACCTGTTGCGCGCCGCGGTCGGGGCGGGTGATCCCCGACGCGAGCAGGTGGCCCTCTGGATGACGCCCCGGCCGGACGTGCTCGGCCCCGACGAGCGGGTCGATGCTGCCTGGGCGAGTCTCACGTCCCACCACTACCGCCACCTGCCCGTCGTGGAGGGCGACGAGTGCGTCGGCGTGGTCTCGCTGCGCGATCTCATGGGCGTGGCCCGCATACGCCCCGCCGCCGAGGCGAGCGGCGACGTGCCGGCCGGCCTCGAGGGCGTCGTCGTGGCCGAGACCACCATCGGCGACGTCCGCGGACAGGAGGGCTTCTTCCACTACCGGCATTACTCGGCGGTGGACCTGGCGGAGCGACGCTCGCTCGAGGACGTCTGGCACCTTCTCTTCCGCGGCACGCTGCCCGACGCGGCCTCCTCGAAGGCGTTCGGCGACGAGGTGCGCGCACGGCGCACCATGCCGCCCGGGCTGAGCACGTTGTTGCCCGCGCTGGCCCGCCGGGGCGCGCCGCTCGACGTCCTGCGCACGGCGGTCTCGGTGCTCGCCTCCGAGCTCGGCTGGCGCCCGACCCACGACATCGGGGCTGACGAGCTGGCCGACCAGGCCATCGGGCTGTGCGCAGTGGTGCCGACCATCGTGGCCGCCGCCCACCGCCTCCGCGAGGGCAACGAGCCCCTCGAGCCGCGGGCCGATCTCGGCTTTGCCGCCAACTACCTGACCATGCTCACGGGTGACGTGCCCACCGCGGAGCACGCCCGCGCCATTGAGCAGTACATGATCCTGACGATCGATCACGGGTTCAACGCCTCGACCTTCACTGCACGCGTGGTCACCTCCACGGGCGCCGACCTCGGGGCGGCCATCGTGGCCGCCATCGGCGCCCTCTCGGGGCCGCTCCACGGTGGGGCGCCGAGCCGCGCCCTCGACATGCTCGACGCCATCGGGACGTCGGACCGCGCCGAGGCCTCCATCCGCCAAGCCGTGGAGAACGGCGAGCGCATCATGGGTTTCGGCCACCGCGTGTACAAGACGGACGACCCGCGCTCCCTCTTGTTGCGCGGGGTCACCGAGGGACTCGGCGGGCCGCTGGTCGAGTTCTCCCAGTCGGTCGAGCGGACCACGGTGCAGGTGCTGGCGGAGCTGAAGCCGGGCCGCCAGCTCTACACGAACGTCGAGTTCTACGCCGGCGTCGTGATGCACACCTGTGGCATCCCGCGCGAGATGTTCACCCCGACGTTCGCCGCCGGGCGAACCATCGGCTGGTGCACCCACGTGATGGAGCAGGCCGCGCACAACCGCCTCATCCGACCCGCCGCCCGCTACGTGGGGCCCCCGGCTCCGCAGCCGGTGCCCCCCGCCGGCTGAGGCAGGGCGGCGGCCCGCCGGGTGCGAGCCGCCGCTTTTGGGCCGCCCGGCCCGGGCATGTCCGAAGAAAACCCGACTAATATGGTCGGGGATTAGCGGATAGCCACGGAGAGGAGGCCGATGCAGGTCATGAGCAGGTCAGAGACCGTGCGCCGGCCGAGCCGGGTGGCGTCCTTCTTCTCCTTCCCCAACCCGGTCAATGAGGTTTCGGCCCGTCTCGTCGCGGCCGGCGTCGTGGTCATGTCGGTCCTTGCCATCGCGCTCGACCTGAAATGGATGACCGTCGTCATCGCCTACGGCTTCGTGGCGCGCGTCGTCACCGGTCCCACGCTGAGCCCCCTCGGCCAGCTGGTCACCCGGGTCGTGACGCCTCGCCTCGGCCTGGCCGCGCGCCCGGTGGCCGGCCCACCCAAGCGCTTCGCCCAGGGCATGGGCGCCACGTTCTCGTTGACGGCGTTGGTCCTGACGGGCCTGGGCTACTGGACCGCGGCGCAGGCGGTGCTGGGCCTGCTGGTGGTGGCGGCCACGCTCGAGTCGGCGTTCGCCATCTGCCTCGGCTGCATGACCTTCGGGCTGCTCATGCGCGCCGGTATCGTGCCCGACGAGGTCTGCGAGCGCTGCAACGACATCTGGGCCACACCCCAGCGCGCGGCCGCCTGAGCGATCGGCTCAGTCGTCGTAGAGGAGGACGCCGCGGATGTTCTTCCCGTCCCGCATGTCCTGGTAGCCCTGGTTGATGTCGCCGAGCTTGTAGGTGTTGGTGATCATCGAGTCGAGATCGAGCTGCCCGTCGCGGTAGAGCTTGAGCAACTTCGGGATGTCCGAGTGGATGTTGGCCGAACCGAAGATGCTCCCGACGACCTGCTTCTCCATGATCGTCAGGTACATCAGGTTCATCGTCACCTCCATCTCGCCCATGGGATGGATGTTGGTGACGACGACGCGTCCCCGCTTGGCCGTGAGGTTCAAGATCGAGTCCATCATCGACCCCTGCCCGATGCCCATGGCGCAGATGACCTTGTCGCACATGCGGCCCCAGGTCTCGCGCTGGATCAGCTCGAACGCTTCGTCGACCGAGGAGGAAGTGTGGGTGGCGCCGAAGGACGGGGCGAGCTTGCGCTTGAGCTCGACCGGGTCGATGGCGAAGATCATCTCGGCGCCGGCCAGCCGTGCCCCCTGGAGGGCGGACGCGCCGATGCCACCAATGCCGATGACGGCCACGTAGTCGCCCGGGCGCACGTCGGCGGCGTAGACGGCCGAGCCCCAGCCGGTGGTGACGCCGCAACCGACCAGGCACGCCTTGTCGAGCGGGATGTCTTCGAGGATCTTCACGCACGACGCCTGGTTGACCACCGTGTAGGGGGCGAAGGTGCCGAGGCAGACCATGGTCGAGACGTCCTGTCCCTGCGCGTGGTGGCGGATGGTGCCGTCCATCTGGCGGCCGGCCATGAGCACGGCTCCGACGTCGCACAGGTTGGAGTGGCCGGTGGCGCAGGAGGGGCATTTGCCACAGGCGGGCACGAAGCCGAGCACCACGTGGTCGCCGGGCTTGAGTTCCGTCACCCCCGGACCGACCTCTTCGACCACGCCGGCGCCCTCGTGGCCGCCGATGACCGGCAGCGGCACAGGCATATCGCCGGTCACGAGGTGCTCGTCGGAGTGACACATCCCAGACGCGGCGAGCTTGATCAGCACCTCGCCGTCCTTCGGTGGGTCGAGCTCGATGGGCTCCACGCTCCAGTCGGCGTGACGTTCCCACAAGACGGCGGCTTCGGTCTGCACGGTGCCTCCCCAGGGTGTGGCGCGATGGCGCGCCCGGTACGCTACCGGCCCCGCGCTGGCCGGCGCCTCTCGGCGGGACGGCGGGTGTGCCGCGTGAGCAGCCAGGCGGGATAGAACACCCACCAGAGCAGCGACATGGCCAGCGCGACCGGAAACGCGGCCATCGTGAGTGCAGCGAGGTGGATCGCGGCCGGGAGCCGGGCCAGCAGGCCGGGCGGCGCCGCTGACGTCAGTGCCAGAGCCTGATCGAACTCGATCGCAAGCAGCTCGTCGGGCGCGTAGGGATAGAGGTTCCGTTGGCGGCGACCCCGCCGGAAGGCGCGCACGGTGCGACGCGGACACACGAAGAACCCTCCCAACAGCCCGGCGAGGGCGAGGACCCAAGCGGCGCCGTAGCGGCCGCAACCGCCGCTCGCCAGCTCCCACGCACTTATCTCGAGCTCGCCCCAGCGATCGGTGCGGTACCCCGAGACGAGATGGTTCAAGTCGTGGATGCGCACGGCGCGCTTGCGCGATCGCGTGTTCGGTATGGGGTACGGCATCGGACCCACCTTGACCACGACGAAGGGCTCCGAGTCGCCCGCGTCCGCTGGGAGGCCGCTGGCGCGCAGGTGCTCCTCGAGCACCGCCGCCATCGTCGGGATCGAGCCCGCCGCCGTCATGCCAGCCCACCCTCGCGGGACGCTCCGCCCGGCGCCAAATCGGGTGCCTAGGCTCCGACTGCGCAGGGCCCGCTTGGAGGAAGAGGTGCCATGACGGAAACAGACGAGCAGAAGGTCGAGGTGCCCGCCGGCCGCCTGCACGTGACGCGATTCGGCCCGGGATCCCGGGCCGTGCTGGGCATCCACGGCATCACCGCCTCGTCCATGTCGATGGCGGTCGTGGCGCGCCACCTCGGTGCCGACGCCACCCTGGTCGCCCCCGACCTGCGCGGACGCGGCGCTTCCGCCGGGTTGCCCGGCCCCTACGGGATGCGGGCCCACGCCGAGGACTGCGCGGCGGTGATCACCGAGCTGTGCGAACCACCGGTCGTGGTGTTGGGCCACTCCATGGGTGCCTTCGTGGCGGTCGTGCTCGCTGCCACGCACCCCGAGCTGGTCGAGCGGCTCGTGCTGGCCGACGGCGGCCTGCCGCTGCCGCTGCCCGAGGGAGC
>DASZLL010000052.1:0-52192 GCA_035552395.1 Acidimicrobiales bacterium | reverse complement strand
GATGATGTCCTTGTTCCCCGTCGTCGTGATGATGATGTCGGCGATCGGGAGGATGTCCTCGAGCGTCGTGACCTGGAAGCCCTCCATGGCGGCCTGGAGCGCGCAAATGGGGTCGACTTCGGTGACCACGACGCGGGCGCCCTGACCGGCCAGTGACTGTGCGCAACCCTTGCCGACGTCGCCGTAGCCGCAGACCACCGCGACCTTGCCGCCGATGAGCACGTCGGTGGCGCGGTTGATGCCGTCCACCAGCGAGTGACGGCAGCCGTACTTATTGTCGAACTTCGACTTGGTCACCGAGTCGTTGACGTTGATGGCCGGGAACAGCAGCTCGCCCTTCTTCGCCATCTCGATCAGCCGGTGCACGCCCGTGGTGGTCTCCTCGGTGACTCCCTTGATCCCGTTGGCGATGGACGTCCAGCGGCCGGGGTCTTCCGACAGGCTGCGGCCGAGCAACGCCAGGACGACGGCGAACTCCTCGGAATCTGCCGTCGAGGGATCAGGCACGCTGCCGGCCTTCTCGAACTCGACGCCCTTGTGCACGAACAAGGTGGCGTCACCACCGTCGTCGAGGATCATGTTGGGTCCGCCCTCGCCCGGCCACAAGAGCGCCTGCTCGGTGCACCACCAGTACTCGTCGAGGGTCTCGCCCTTCCACGCGAACACCGGCACGCCCTTCGGGTTGTCCGTCGTCCCGTCGGAGCCGACCGCGACGGCAGCCGCGGCGTGGTCCTGGGTCGAGAATATGTTGCAGCTGGCCCAGCGCACCCGCGCGCCCAGGGCTGTGAGGGTCTCGATGAGCACGGCTGTCTGCACCGTCATGTGCAGCGAACCGGTGACGCGGGCGCCGGCCAGCGGCTGGCTGGCGGCGTATTCCGCTCGCATGGCCATGAGGCCCGGCATCTCGTGTTCGGCCAGCTCGATCTCCTTGCGGCCGAATTCGGCGAGCGAGAGGTCGGCCACCTTGAAGGCAGGGGCAGGGGTTGTCATGACAGCTCCTTTGGATCGGAATCGACGTGCGCAGATGCGCGGAACATTGCGGCGGGCCAGACGGCGGGAGCGCAACGCACGTGCTCCGACCTCTGTCGGAGGCCGTGTACCCGGCGGAAAGAATACGCCTTTGCGGAGGGGTGGCCGCACCATCCCCTGAGCAGGGCTCGAGGGCGCAGGGCGATGCCCTGTGGTCCAACGCCGCCGGTCTAATCTGATCGAGCGCCGGCGAAATCCAGCTCAGCGCAGCGTTCGCCCCCGTAGCTCAGGGGATAGAGCATCGGTTTCCTAAACCGTGTGCGAAGGTTCGAATCCTTCCGGGGGCGCTTCGCGACGAACGCGTCGAGGTCACAGCCTCAGACTCGCGGGTCGTCCCGCGTCTGGTGGATCAGGGGTGATAGAGCAGGATGCCGGCCTCTTCGCGCCGCTGCAGTGCGCCCGCAGCCCGCAGGTGCTCCAGGTGCGCGAAGGTCTCGGCCTCGGCCATCGAGCCCCATGACCGAGGGGCGAACAGCTCGTGGGACAGCTCGATGACGTTGGCCCAACCGGCGGCATCACAGATCTCGAGAAGTCGGTCCAAGCGTTCGTCGTGGTGGCGCTTGATCTCATTGGCCCGGCCGGCCAGGTCGTGGAACGGCTCGCCGTGCGCCGGAAGCACGGTCGACACCTGGGGTAGGTCGGACAAGCGGTCCAGCGACTCGATGTACAGGAGGAGTGGGTCCCCCGGGATCAACCCCGAAATGTGCGGTGTGATGGTGGGCAACACTTGGTCGCCGGCGAGCAGCACCCCGTCCTCCTCGTCATAGAGACAGAGGTGGTCATCGGTATGTCCCGAGGTGAAGAGGCCGACCCAATCCCGGCCGCCCAATGTGATGTGGTCACTATCAGCCACGCGCAGCGATGGGCGCGGCGGCTTGAACCACCTGAAGAACTGCTCCTGATGGGCCAGCATCTTGGCTCGCGCCTCGGGTGGTGGTCCGACCGTTGACCCGCCCCAGGGTGCCGGGCGCTCGATGCGGATGCTTGGAATCGGGCTCTCGTCTGGATCGATATCGTCAGCCGCTTCGAGCTCGCGATCGTCGATGTCAGCCGGATCAAAGAAGGTTCGGAAGCGGTCGGAAGCCACAATGGCGCCACCGCTTTCCTGGGCCAAGAGCCCTGCGCCTCCGAAATGGTCAGGGTGCGAATGCGTCACCACGATGGTGTGGACGCGTTCCAAGGGGATGCCCGCCGCGTCCATACGGCCCCTCAGGGCGTTCCACGACTCCTCGCCTGGGAGGCCTGGATCGACCAGGGTGAAGCCCTTCCCATCTTCGAGGGCATACGTGTTGACGTGGCCCAGGCCCGTGAAATCAATGGGCAGCTGCAGGCGCAGGATGCCAGGCACTACCTCGACGATGTCCGGCGAGGCATCCATCTGTTCCTGTTTTGGGATCCGAGGGGCAGGTGTCTCGATCGATTCGGATGTCGTCACGAAGCTAAGGACATCACACGCTGGAGGAGATGGGCAATTACTCGAGGCGGCCGACGAACACCGTCGCCGGAGTCGATGGTCCGAACCTGTCGCCGGCTGATTCGTCCATATACCGTGCATGAGGACCGGTTCGCCGAAGCCTGGGCCGTGCTCAACGCTCCCTGCCCGCCCGGGTGGCTTCGTGCACACGACCCACGCGGCTGGCAAGAGCGGCGCGGTTGGTGATGCCGAGCTTGCGATAGATGGCGCGCAAGTGCGAGTCGACGGTGTAGGGCGAGCAGTACAACGTTGTGCCGATCTCCTTGTTCGTCAAGCCGGTGCTCACTAGCTCGGCGACCTCCCGCTCCGAGGACGTGAGCAGCTGCCAGCCGTTCCACACTGAAGGGACCGACCGGTAGATGAGGGGCATCAAGGCCGCGACGCGTTGTTCGATCTCCCGTGCCCCGCTGCTGGCAAGGCCTAACATCAGTGGGCTGGCGTCATCGGCCGACGATGTGAGGTCGAGCACCCCGAGGACGTCGCCGCTGACTGGGTCCACGATCGGGGCGGCCGCACAGCTCAGCTGCGTGAGGACGTCTGCGAAATGCTCGCGGCCCATGACAAGCGCCGGTGAGCCGATCGCCAGCGCCGCGCCGATCGCGTTGGTGCCGACGGTGTCCTCGGCGTAGGCGAAGCCAGGACCGAGCGAGACTCGGTCGAGGCGGGCGCGGATGGACCGGCTCCCATCGGCGCGCACGAGCACGTTCGCCGAGGCGTCGGTGAGAATCACGGACACGTCAAGGGCGGCCAGGTCTCCCGAGATGCGGCGGAGGACGGGACGGGCGGCCCGCACGAACTTCGACTCGAGCTCAGGCTCGCGCGTCGGGACCGTGAACCGGTCGGGCGCGAGACCAGACGATGCCGAGCGTTGCCAGGAGGACACGATCTCAGGCCGCAGCTCAAGCCCCCGATCCCGCCCTAGATCCGCCGGGTCGGCCGTGCCCATTCCGGGCGGTCGTGCCGTAGCCGGCCTCGCTCGCAAATCGGCATTGATCGACACCCGCGTGCCTCCAAGACGGTCTCCATGGTGTCGCCACCAGGAGTTTGTCAGTGGTTCTGGCTGTCGGAGCGGGACGATACCCGCGAACGCGGGATGGCGCACGGGGCACGAAAGCGCACAATCTCCACCAGGGACTGGGGCGAAAAGGTGCCAGGTCCTACCGAGGGAAGAGAGAGGAGAAGGCCTCATGACACTGGCTACGACCGAGGCACCGAGCACCGTCACGTACACGGAGAAACCATCCCGTCCGCTCCCGGAGCCGGCCCGCCCGCCCGGGCATCTCGCCATTTGGCGCGCGTGCAGCGACACCTCACAAGAACAAATCGACGGGGACATCCCCGTGGCCAGGGCGACATTGCAGCTGGTCGCTGCATACCGGCAGCTGCACGAGGTTGCCCCTCAGACCCTGCCTCCATCGGCGGCCCCTTCGTTCCGTACGGTCTGCGACTCCCTGTGCTCGACCCTCGTCGCCATGGACGACTTGACTGCGATTCTTTGGGGCGAGTCAGCGTGAACCCGTGACTCGCTCCCGGCGGTGAACAAGACCTGAGCGGACGAAGAGGGAGCTGGTTGTCGTCCGCCGTCTCAGGAGGGGACGCGTGCCAACCTGGAGCGATGGACCTGGCTGAGCTCCTGACCGTGCCCGGGATCAGGGAGGAATGCGTACTGCGTTCTTCCGTCGGCTTCATGGCGCTCCACGGTGGATCACAAGACCGGGGCACCGAGCAGATCGCCCGGCTGGCCGCGCGACGGGCCGACGCGTCCTTTTACGCCATCGTCCAACCTTCCCGGCTGCGGATCCATCTCACCTCGCGGTTGCACAATCCCGACGACTCGCCCCGGTTGCGGGCGTTCCTGGAGCACGTCGACGTCGCGATCTCGGTGCACGGGTTCGGGCGCGACGGGTTCGCCTTCTGGATTGATCCCGACTGCGGCCTCATCGTCGAGCCGTACGGACCTGCACTTCGAGGGAAGCAGCGCGAACCGTTGCGGGGGATCATCGTAGGTGGGCTGAACGCACCATTGGTCGACGCCGCGCGCAAGCTGTTCGATGGTCGCATTGCCGGCTACCACGTCGCCGACGAGCGGATACGCCTCGGATTTCACCCCGACAACCCGGTCAACCGTCCATCGGCCCACGGAGTCCAGGTCGAACTGCCACCCGGCCTGCGTGGAATCGGCGATTTCGGTGAGACCTTGATTCCACGACAGGACGGGGTCGTCAGCCAGATGGTGGCTGCGCTCGTCGAACTCGCCGCACAGGCGAACGACCTTTGTACGACGTGATGTGAGCAGCGGCGCAATCTCGAAGTCGACGTCTGTCAGGCCCCTCGGACGACCTCGTAGGTGAGCAACGGCAGGCCATCGCCGATGGTCTGGGTGCGGACGAGGCGCAGAGATGTCTTGTCGCTGGTCTCGCCGAACAGGCGATGACCGGCTCCGAGCACCACCGGGAAGATCACGAGCCGAAACTCGTCGACCAGGCCATGCTCGATCAGCGTGCGCACGAGCTGGTAACTGGCGTAGATAAGGATGTCACCGTCGATCTCCTCTTTCAGCTTGGAGACTTCCTTGACGGCGTCACCTCTGAGCACGGTCGAGTTGGTCCACTTGGGCTCCTGCAAAGTGGCCGACACGACGTACTTGGGCAGGCTGTTCAGCCGGTCCGCCCATTCGCCGGTCCGATCCACCCATCGGGTGGCGAACCACTCGTCGCTCTTGCGGCCCAGGAGCATGGCCTCGGCCTGCAGCGCCTCGTCCGTCTCGACCTTGGCCCACCTCTCGAGGTCCTTGCCCCCGAACTGGCCGAACCAGCCACCCAGCCTGAAGCCTTCCTGGCCATCGGGGTCCTCGACGACTCCGTCGAGTGAGACGTTGGTGGTGACGACGATTTTTCCCATTTGCGGTTCCTTTCTTGTCGGCGTTGTCAGTTGCCACTGATTGAGACACCGCGACGTCGAGAATTGGGCGCACACCGACCGCCCAGTTCGCGGCTCGAGCGGTGTCTCAATCAGGATGAAAGTGCGACAGAGCCCGGGGAAAAAGGAGACGGTGACGGTGGTGACAACCGACTTGATCTCGAGGGCGCAGGCTGGCGATAGCGACGCGTTCCGCCAGCTGACCGAGCCCCACCGGCGCGAGCTTCAGGTGCATTGCTACCGGATGCTCGGATCCTTCCAAGATGCCGAGGACGCCCTCCAAGAGACCCTGGTGTCCGCCTGGCTGGGCTTCGCCGATTTCGAAGGACGCGCCTCGCTCCGCACCTGGCTGTACCAGATCGCCACCAATCGGTGCCTCAACGCGCGTCGGTCGGCCAGCCGACGACCGGCCAAGGAGTGGGACGTGCCCAAGGTTGAACCGCCCGAGCCGACCCGGCTCGGTGAAGTCCTCTGGCTCGAGCCGTATCCCGATGCCCTCATCGAAGGTGCGATCGACCTGCCGCTCGGCCCGGAAGCCCATTACGAGCGAACCGAGTCAATCTCGCTCGCGTTCGTGACCGCCCTCCAGGTCCTGCCGCCGCGCCAGCTCGCCGTGCTTGTGTTGCGCGACGTCCTTGGTTTCCAGACCACTGAGGTGGCGGGCATGCTGGGCTCGACCATCGAGTCCGTCACCAGCGCACTGAAGCGGGCGCGCGCCACACTGCAGCGACGGTCGCTACCGCGCGACAGCTTCGAAGCGCCTCCCGCCCCAGGCTCGAGCTCTGAGGAAGAGGTGGCGGGGAAATTTGTCAGCGCGTGGGAGTCGGCCGACATCGAAGCACTGGTGGCCCTGCTGACGGACGACGTCTTTATGTCGATGCCCCCCATGCCATTCGAATACGAAGGCCGAGACGCAGTGGCCCGCTTCTGCGCCAGCATCTTCGGCTCAGGTCGGCGCTTCGACCTCGTTGCGACACGAGCCAACGGTCAGCCTGCCTTCGGCGCCTACGTGCGCGCCCCGGACGGCATCAGTCATGGGGTGGGCCTCTTCGTTCTCGCCCTCTCCGGCGACCGGATCTGCGCCATGACCCGTTTCGAGAACAGCGTGCTCCCATGGTTCGGGCTGCCGCGATCGCTCCCGAGCCGCTAAATCGCGACAACCCAGGCGCTACCCCGGCAAAAGCTCACTCCAACGGGCCTGATCGCCCGGTGCTCAGCTCTCGCGTGTCCCATAGAGTTCGACCCGCACGGCAATCTCGGGGTAGACGCGGATCATGAGCATGCTCGGTGGCTTCATGCCGAACTCACGAATGTCGAAGACGTAGTCGCCCGTGAGGGAAACCTCGTCCTTGCCGATCTGTATCTCCATGACGTGTTCGAAGGAGCGGCTCTTGCCGTGGAACACGATGTCGCCAGTGACGCTGTAGCGGGGGTGCGATCCGTCGGCCACGATCCTGCTGACTCGTCCCTCGATGGTGGGGTAGCGGCGGGCATCAATCCGGCGACGGAGCTCGTGGTCGTAGAGCTGGTTGCCTGACGTGAGCTTCTCCACCGCCAACTGCAACTCGCCCGAGATGGGACTATCGAGGTCCAAGGAGCCATCGTCACGCGCGCTCGCCTCGAACCAGCCGGTGATTCCCCGGGTCTCGGTGTTGATCGGGTGCAGGCTCGACCGGCCGCTGACCCAGACGCAGGAGCGAATCGAATCGAAGCTGTACCGAGCAGCTCGCATTCCTGTTTCTCCTCTTCCGAGCGCGCAGACCGCTCGGACTCACCGCACGCGAAGGCGAATACTGGCATAAAGTCGGGTGGTGGCCCGCCTCGACATTCCGCCCGGAGAGGGCGGGGATGCCGTCCAGATCTGGTCGTTGCAGCCGGCGCTCGGCACCGCCGCGATGCGGCTGGTCGACGCCGCCTACAACAAGAGCATTCTTCCCGTGGGTGTGCGCGAGGCGGCTCGCATGCGGATCGCCCAACTCAATGAGTGCACGGTGTGCCTGGGATTCCGCGCCGACAAGGTCAAGGAGCAAGGCCTTACCGAGGACTTCTACTGCGCGGTCGGCACGCCGGACCAGGCGGCGTTCAACGAGCAGGAGCGGCTGGCCGTGGCCTACGCAGAGCGATTCGCCCTCGACCACACCAGCATTGACGACGAGTTCATCGAGCACCTGCGGACCGCCTTCACCGACCCGGAGATCCTCGACCTCACGATCTGCCTGTCGGCCTTTCTCGGCCTGGGCCGTACCCTGCGCGCGCTCGGGATCACCGAGACCTCACTGACCGACGTCTAATCGGAAGGTTGTTCGAAGGCGGCATCCCGCTCCTTCACGGCCTTCCGAAGCCCCACTTCCCCTATCCGCTCGTTGAAGGTGAGCGCCTCGGGGGCGCGGTGGGCAATGGCGTCATTGAGCGCAGCGAAACGCTGGAGCTGCGAGCGTCCCATCAACTCGACACCCATATTGACGACCCGCTTGTTCGCCACGAGGAGGTCGCGCCCGATCAGCGCGATGCGCTGTGCGAGCCCGAGGACCACCTGATCGAGTGCGTCCGCCGGAGCCGTGGCCACCACCAGACCCACCTCCCTCGCCTCCTCCCCGCTGAGGGTGTCGCCGGTGAACAGCAGGCGCTTGGTCCACTGGGGACCGAGGTTGTACAGCCACATGTTGGTGGGCGGCACGCCCATCGACCGCACCGGTGGGAACCCGATTCGTGCGTCGTCCGCGGCGACGACCAGGTCGCAGTGCAGCGCGAGGTCGGTCCCTCCCGCCAGGCAGTTCCCCTGCACCTGGGCGATGACGGGAATGGGACAGTCCCACACCCGTGACCAGTTCGTGGCGAGCGTCAACATGGCGGAGACGTCGCCCTCGATCGCCTCGTGCCTGGGAAAGTCGCCCGGTTCGGTGTCCTCCGTGATGAAGCCGTACCCCGAAGAGAAGGACCGCCCCGTGCTGCGGATCACGACGACGCGGGCCGACGCGTCCGATCCTGCGGCGTCCACCGCAGCCAGGATCTCGCGGACAGAGCGTGGGGTCAGGGGATTGTGGTGGTCCGGACGGTTGAGGGTGATGCGACGGACACCTCCGATCTCTTCGTAGATCAAGGTGGAGTAGCTCGAGCTCACGTTGCCCTCCTCGGTTCGGCTCCCTGTACGAGTTGGGACTTGAGGACCTTGCCGCTCTCGTTGCGCGGGAGCGCGTCGAGCACGGTAATGCGCCGCGGCACCTTGTAATCGGCCAGGCGCTCCAGCAGGTACGCGCGGAGTGCTTCGGGCTCCGCCGCTTCGCGCAGCACGACCCACGCGGCGACGTCCTCCCCGAGCACGGGGTGGGGAATCCCCGCCACTGCCGCCTCGGCCACCGCCCCGTGATCGAACAGCGCGGCCTCCACCTCGCCGGGTACCACGTTGTGGCCGCCCCGGATGATCATCTCCTTTTGGCGCCCCACGATCCAGAGATGGCCGTCGCCGTCCAGGTAGCCGAGGTCGCCGCTCAGGAGCCAGCCACCGACCCAGGTCTGTTCCGACCCGGCGTCATCGCCGAGATACGACCGCGGCGGCCGTCCCCCGCCGATGGCAATCTGCCCTACTTCGCCCGCCGGTTGCTCCGTGCCCGCGGAGTCGACGATGCGAACGACGACGCCGGGGAGCGGCAATCCCACCGAGCCCAGGTGCCTTCCTCCGTCACCGATCGGCACCGCGGTGACCGCACCGAACTCCGTCATCCCGTACCCGCACAGGACCTCGGCTCGTCCGAGTCCGGCCCCGAATCGCTGCAACGTCGCTCGGGCGATCGGCGCACTCCCGACGTTGACCGTCGCCAGGCTGGAGAGGTCCGCCGCGGCGAATCGGGGCGAGGCGACGAGCAGCTCGACCATGGCGGGAACCAGGAAGCCGGCCACCGGGCGGTCCTGCTCGACCGCGGTGATCCACCGTTCGGGGTCGAACCGAGGGAGGAACCAGCCGCTCAACCCGCCGCGCAGCGGTCCGCAGACCAGGAGCGAACCGCTGGTCGTCGCGAAGGGTGACGACGACAGGAACCCGAGGCCGAGCCAGTGCTGTGGCACCCGGTCCACCGTGGCCAGGCCGCCGTGGCGCACGACCACGCCCTTCGGCGCTCCCATAGTGCCCGAGGTGTACATGATGTCGGCGACGTCGTCGGGGCCGAGCGCACTGCGCAAGTCACTCGCGTCCGCGGACAGCAGCCCGCTCCAGCTCTCGGCGCCGGTCCCTGCCGTCGAAAACACCTGGGGCACCGAGTCGCGAATGGCGTCGGTGTCGCTGCTCAGGGCGACCGCTGCCCCCGCATGGAGCAAGATGCGGGTCAGCTCGCCCCCGCCCAGACGGGACAGGAGGGGAACGGCCACGGCGCCGGCCTTGTGGATGGCCATGTAGGAGACCAGCCATTCGAGCGGCTCGTGATCCCCGATCACCAACGCGATCCGGTCGCCCTGCGCCACGCCGTGTTCTCCCAGTCCTCGGGCGAGGCGGTTCGACCGCGCATGCCACTGCCCCAACGTCATGGCGGACTCGTCGGCCATGTTGCGCCAGGCGATCCCGTCGGGAAACGCCGTGGCCAACTCCCTGAGGAGCTGTGGTTGGAGGAGAGTCACGCGAAGCGGTGCGGCCGGCGCATCAGTAGGGTGCGCCGCCCTCCAAGATCCGGCGCGGGTTGTCGACGAGCATCGTGGTGATGTCCCCTTCGCTGATCCCGCGCGCACGCATCTCGGGCAGCACGACGTCCGAGATGTACGTCCAACGCCACGTCTGGGTCGCGTCCATCACCGAGCGCGGGAACCAGTCGACGAAGCACATCGCGTCGTGCGAGAGCACGATTCGTTCTGCGTAGCCACGGGTGCACAGCCGCGCCACGGCGTCCACCCGTTCTTCGAGCGTGATCCCGGGCAGGCCGAAGTGGTCGAAGCCGAGATACGACCCGTTGTCGATCAGGCTGAGGTGGTAGTCGGTGTTGACGGTGCCGCCGCTGTGCCCGATGACGACTCGGGACAGGTCGACACCCTCTTCTTTGAAGACCCGTTGCTGCTCGAGCCCCCAGGGCTCAGGTGGGGTGGGCGTGTGCGTGGTGATCGGCACCCCGGTGGCGCGGTGGGCCTGCGCCACCGCCCGCAGCACCCGCTCGACGCCCGGAGTGATACCGGGGCGGTCCGAGGCGCACTTCAAGATCCCCGCCCGCACCCCCGTCTCGCCGATCCCTTCGGTGATCTCCCGGACGAAGAGGTCCACCATGGGCTCGGACCCACCCAGAATCGTGCCCGGGCCCTGGAAGTGGAAGTACATCGGCACGTCGTTGTACGTGTACACCCCGGTGGCGACCACCACGTTGATATCCGGGACCTGACGGGCGACCTCGAGGATGCGCGGGATGTAGCGGCCGAGTCCGATGACGGTGAGGTCGACCAGCGTGTCGATCCCTTGTTCCTTCAGCTCACGGAGCTTGTCGGCGGCGCGTGTCACCTGCGTGGACTCGTCCCACTCTGCCGGGGTCTTCTCGATCTCGGGGCTCAGGACGAAGATGTGCTCGTGCATGAGGGTGCGACCCAAGCGCCCCCCGTCGACGGCTCCCCCGACCGTGTTGACCTGGGACATCACGCTCCCCTCGACTGCGCCGGGACGATGGCCGGGGCGACGGCTGATCGTAGCGGCGGCCCGATAACCGTTCGTCAGGTTGACGGCGAACAATGACACAGGAGGCCCACAGCCGGTTTTGCGACGGTGTCGAACTGCGCATGGTGCGATGGGGGTCGTCCCGTCGAGAGGCCCGTCAACCCATGTCACTTCCCGATCAGCCGAACTCACCCGCCACCAGGGAGAAAGTCCAGGGCCGCCTGCGTCACGTCACCCGGGCGGCCGTCCTGGCTGCTGCCGGCGCGACCGTTGGTATCGGCATTGTGGTCGCCCATGACCACCCGGGTGCCTCGGGTGCGGGCACGAGCGCCTCGAACGGCTCGCACTCTGCGACGACCAACACCGGCGACGGGTCGACCTCGAACACCGGCGAGGGTTCGACCTCGGCCAACACCGGCTCGACCGGAAATACGGGTGGATTCTCGACGGCGCCGAGCTCGAGCAGCTCGACGCCTGCCGTGACCTCGGGCGGCACCTCGCGGTGAACGGCGCCGCTGCCTCGGGCCAGGGGTCGCTGACCGCACGCTCCTTCCGTGCCATCGGCACGACGGCGACGGTCGTCGTGCAGGACGAGGGCACGGCCGACACGGCCGCCCGCATCCTGGCCAACGAGCTCGAGGAGCTCGATCGAGCGTGCAGCCGTTTTCGCGAGGACTCGGAACTCCAGGTGGTGCACGCGCACGCCGGTATCCCTGTGGAAGTCGGCGAGCTGCTGTTCGAAGCGCTGCGCGTTGCGGTCGATGCGGCCGAGCGCACTGGTGGCGCCGTCGACCCCACGATTGGCAACGCCATCTCCGCCCTCGGCTACGACGCCGACCTCGATGAGGTGCAGGCCCGTCCCCCCGCGCCACCGGCGGCCCTGGGGCGAGTGGCGGGGTATGCGCACGTGCAGCTCAACCCCGCCGAGCGGACGGTCCGTATCCCTCGGGGCGTTCGTCTCGACCTGGGGTCGACCGCGAAGGCGTTGGCCGCTGATCGAGCGGCGGCCACGATCGCGCAGACACTCGGTGCCGGGGTGCTCGTGAGTCTCGGCGGGGACGTGGCCGTGTCCGGCTCTCCACCACCCGGCGGCTGGTCGATCGGCATCGCGCTGGAGTCGGCCGCCCCGGCCGACGAGGTCGAGCAGGTCGTTGCGATCACTCGCGGCGGCCTCGCCAGCTCGGCCACCTCGGTCAGGACATGGAAGGCGGGGGACCGCGACGTCCATCACATCCTCGATCCGCGCACGGGTGACGCCGCGGCGCCCTATTGGGTGCTGGTGTCCGCGACCGGTGCCAGTTGCGTCGACGCCAACTTGGTGACGACCGCCGCGATCGTCTGGGGCCGCGAGGCGCTGACCCGGTTGGCCGGCTTCGAACAGTCGGTGCGGTTGCTGCGGGCGGACGGGGAGGTCTTCTCGGTCAACGGTTGGCCCGCGGAGCGAGCGGCATGAGCTCGACCGCGATCTGGTACGCCACCCGCGCCAGTGGGCTGATGGCGCTGATCCTGCTCACGCTGACCATGATCATGGGCATCACCACGACCACCCGGGCCCGGGCTCGGAACTGGCCCGGGTTCGCCCAGCAGGAGATGCACCGGCGCATTTCGATGCTGGCCGTCGTCTTCCTCGGCATCCACGTGCTGACGAGCGTGCTGGACACGTATGTGAACATCAGCTGGGCCGCCATCGTGATCCCGTTCACGTCGCAGTACTCGGGCTTTTGGGTCGGCGTGGGGGCCGTGGCGCTTGATTTGATGGCCGCGGTGTTCGTCACCAGCCTGCTGCGGGGCCGGATGCGCCCGGGTACGTGGCGAGCCGTGCACTGGCTCGGCTATCTCTGCTGGCCCCTTGCCCTGGCGCACACCTTCGGCATGGGGACGGACTCACGCGAGCAGTGGGTGATTGTGCTCGGGGTGCTCTGCGCCCTCTCCGTTGCCGCTGCGCTTGCCTGGCGGGTCCGGACGGCGTCCCGCCAGACCGTGGCGCGCCGGACGCGGGCCGCGCTCGAGGACGTGCCACCCAAGCACCTCGCGCACCACGCCGAGACGAGAGCGGGATCACTCCGATGACGACGGCCAGCGGGACCTTGCCCACCACGGGCTGTTACCGGCTGCTGGGTCATCCGACCGACTTGGCCGGCCATGTCGCCGACCTTGGCCCGGCGCCGCTCCCGGCGAGGGGGGATCGCGGCTGGCGCGAGAGCCTCGTGGCGACGCTCGAGGCCTCCGGTTTGGCCGGTCGAGGTGGAGCCGGCTTCCCTGCCGCGATCAAGCTCGCCGTCGCGCGCGCTGCGGGCGGCGGCACGGTCGTGGTCAACGCGATGGAGGGAGAGCCCGCCAGCGACAAGGACAAGTTGCTGTGCATCCGCTCACCCCACCTCGTCCTCGACGGCGCCCAGCTGCTGGCCGCCGCCAGCGGTGCCCGCCGGATCATCGTCTGCGTGCCCGCCGGCCGCGAGCACGTCGCCAACGCGACCAGTGCCGCCTTGGCCGAACGCCTCGGCACCTCTCATGCCCCGGTGCCCGAGGTCCTCGTGCGCCCGCCGGATCGGTTCGCCGCCGGGGAGGAGTCGGCGTTGGTCCGCTGGGTCGAGACCGGCGCGTCGCTGCCGACCTTCCGCCCCGACAAAGGCCAGGCCCTTCGCATCGGCCGTCGGGCGGCCCTCGTGCACAACGCGGAGACGCTGGCCCACGTGGCGATGATTGCCCGGACCGGTCCGGACGCTTTCCGCTCGCATGGGTCGCTCGAGGACCCCGGCACCTGCCTGGTGACCATCTCGGGCGCGGTCGCGCAGCCGGGAGTGGTGGAGGTCGACCGCGGCACGCCGCTCATCGACATCGCAAACCGAGCCACGCCAATCGGCCGTCCCCAGGCGTTGCTCGTGGGAGGTTACGGCGGAGCGTGGGTCGGCCCGTCCCATTTCGTCACGCCATACGCATCGCTGTCGCTCCGTGCCATCGGAGCCAGTGCGGGTGTCGGCGTTGTCATCGTGCTCGGGAACGACGCGTGTGGCCTCATGGAGTCGGCCCGCATCGCGCACTACCTCGCGGGCCAGAGCATGGGCCAGTGTGGACCCTGCGTGTACGGGCTTCCCGCTATCGCCGACGACGTCACGCGGCTCGCCCACGGCCGCGTCGATGCGGGCCTCATGGCCCGGTTGGATCGTCGCCTGCACGAGGTTGAAGGCCGCGGTGCGTGCCGGCACCCTGACGGCGCCGTCGACCTCGTGCGGAGCGGGCTGCGCGTGTTCTCCGACGACGTGCGGGCACACGCGAGCGGCGCCGCGTGTGCGCACCGCGACCGACCCACGCAGCTTCGTTTCCCGCCGACCCAAAAAACGGTGGCGCCATGATCCGCATCGTCATCGACCCCACCGCCTGCGATGCCTACGGCTACTGCGCCGAGCTCCTGCCCGAAGCCATCACATTGGACGAGTGGGGCTATCCCATCGTCGATGGCAAGCCGCTGCCCGCCGAGCTCGTCGACGTCGCCCGCCGAGCCGCCCGGGACTGCCCGCGCCGGGCCATCACGCTCCGGGAGCGAAAGACAGCCCGCTGAAGAGGCCCGGGCCGTCTGGGCCCGACGCCGCGACCATCTCCGTGCTCGGCAAGGCCATGAGTGGCGGTTGCCATTGCTTCGTAATTGTGTAATCTGGTAACTATGAACGAGGAGACGCATGCAGGTAGGCGGGGACCCTCTCGCGGCCGACGCCGCTCGGCGACCGCGCCGCCGTCGGGCCCCGAGCAGGAGCGCCTGATCGGGGCGTGGTTCGCCGGCCGGGTGCCGGTGGACTGGTACGAGGGCAGCCCCAAGATCGCAATCGACGGCGACGAGATCCAGGTTGTGGGCGCCCTGGCATCACCGCAGTTGCCTGTCGGGACCCCCGAGGACGAGGTCAAGGTGGCCGAGCAGGCCCGCATCGCCGGCTTCCGCGAGGACTCCCGTGGCGCCCGCATGCAGATTGCCGACGAGGCCCAACCGGCCTTCCGGCGGGCCGTGTCGTGGGGCGCCCAGTGCGGCGACACCACGGTCCTCTTCACGACGACCGGCGTCCCGGTGATGACCCGCCTGCGCATGGCCGATCGCGGCGTCCTTGACACGCTCATCGACGCCGGGGTGGCGCGCAGCCGGAGCGAGGCGTTGGCCTGGTGTGTCCGGCTGGTCGCGCAGCACGAGGAGGAATGGATCGAAGAGCTGCGCGCCGCCATGACGGCCGTCGAAGAGGTCCGCAACCGCGGTCCCAAGTCGGCGGGTGGCGCCGGCTGACCCAGCCCGCGTGCCACCATGCGGGCATGGAGCACTACCACCAGATCCAAGAGGACCTCCGCCTCCCGTACCGCTCGCTGCGCGAGGCCATCCCCGACGTCATGACGGCGTACCACGCGCTGGGCACCGCAGCGATGGCGGAGGGCGCGCTGCCTTCCACGACCAAGGAGCTCATCGCTCTCGCCATTTCCATCACCCGTGAATGCGACGGCTGCATAGTCGCCCACGCCCGTGGCGCCGCCCAGCGTGGCGTCCCGCGTCAGGAGGTCGCCGAGGCGATCGGCGTCGCCATCAATCTGAACGGCGGACCCGGCACGGTGTGGGGACCGCGGGCGTTGGCGGCCTACGACGAGTTCGCCCAGAGCCCGGCGCAGGGCCCCGATCCGGGCGCTTGAGCGGGCGCCGGTCGTTCAGCCGGCGGGCGCCGGCGTGAACTTGCAGTCCAGGTGCTTGATGCCGTTGATGAACGGCGAGAGCAACCTGTCGGGTTCGCCCACGGCCTCGATGTCGGGCAGGCGCTCGAACAATTGGCGGAACGTCACCGAGATCTCCTGGCGGGCCAGATGGGCGCCCAGACAGAAATGGGGTCCCGCCGCGCCGAAGCCGATGTGCGGGTCGGGATCGCGGCGAACGTCGAACGTGAAGGGGTCCTCGAACACCTCCTCGTCGCGGTTGGCCGAGTTGTAGAACATGATGACCTTGTCGCCCCCGTGCAGTTCCGTCCCGCCCAAGACGGTGTCGGCGCCCACCGTGCGGCGCATCCAGATCACCGGCGAGCCCCAGCGCACGACCTCGTCGACGCCGGTCGCCGCAACACCCACCGGGTCGGCCTGCCACAGCGCCCGTTGGTCCGGGTTCTGGGTCATGGCCAGCAGTCCGTGGCTGATGGCGTTGCGCGTGGTCTCGTTGCCGGCCACCACGAGCAGGATGAAAAAGGCCGCGATTTCGGTGTCGTTGAGTGCCTCACCGTCGACGTTCGTGTTGACCAGGGCGGACGTCACGTCCTCGGTCGGGTGCTCCTTGCGGTGGGCCGACAGATCCAGCATCAGCATGTTGAGCTGCTGGGCCGCCGTCATGAAGGCCACCATCGGGTCGGTGCCCTCGGGCACGTACTCGGGGTCCCCATTGGACAAGATGACGTTCGACGCGTTGAACACGGTGTCGTAGTCGGCCGCCGCGATCCCCATCATGTCGCAGATGATCTCGAGCGGGAGGCGCGAGGCCACCTCGGTCACGAAGTCGCACCCGCCCTGGTCAGCCACCCGGTTGATGACGTCGTTGGCCTGGAACTCGATGCGGTCTTCGATCGACTTGATCATGCGCGGGTTGAACGCGGCCGAGACGATGCGGCGTAGCCGGGCGTGGCGCGGGTTGTCCATGTTGATCATGGAACCGAAGAAGTCGAGCATCTCCGCCGGCATGTCGATCATGGACGTGGCGCCTTGTTGCGACTGGAAGATCTCGGGATGTCGGCTCGCCTCCGAGATGTCGGCATGACGCGTCAGCGCGTAATACCCCGGACCCTTGGGGACCATGAAGGAGAGAGCCTCGGGGATCTCGGGCTCTTCGAAGAACGCCATGGGTCGCTCGCGACGCAGCGTCTGGAACGCGCCCTCCCGCTCGTCCCAGGGCCGCGCCCAGAACTCCATGTCCGACAGGTCGATCTCGTCCACCGAGAGGACGTTGTGTGGCTGCATGGAGCCCACCCTACCCACGTCCCTACACTGCGACCATGTGCGACACCTTGTGCGCGCCGAGTGCGGCCGGCATGGTGTTCGCCAAGAATTCGGACCGCCCCCCGGGTGAGCCACAGGTCGCGTGGCCGTTCGGACGCCGCTCCTCCGCCGGCTGCTCTCTGCGCACGCAGTACCTGACCATCGGCGACACGGGCGCCCACGCCGCTCTCCTCTCGTGCCCGACATGGTTGTGGGGCGCCGAGCACGGTGTGAACGAGTACGGCGTCGCCATCGGCAACGAACGCGTGGCGACGACGCACGACTCGACCGCCGCGGCCCCCGCGCTTATCGGCATGGACCTGGTGCGACTCGGACTGGAGCGGGCTCGCACCGCGGCCGACGCCGTCGACGTCATGACGTCCCTCCTCGAGGCCTGTGGGCAGGGTGGCATCGCGGATGCCGCGCACGGTGAGGCGTACGACTCCTCGTTCCTCATCGCCGACCCGTTGGAGGTGTTCGTCCTCGAGACGGCCGGGCGGGACTACGTCGCCGCACGGTTCCCCGGCGGCACCGCGATCTCGAATCGCATCACGCTCGGCGCGGAGTGGACGCGTGGGTCGGCCGGTGTGGCGGCGGGCGACGACTTCGGGTCCTTCGCCGATCCCGGCGAGCCCACCGGGCCGGCCGATATCCGCCTGGCGGCCAGCCGCCGCTTTCTCGCGTCGAGTCCTCCCGGCGGGCTCACTCCCGCCGATACCGCCGCCCACCTTCGCGACCACGGCACGGGTCCCTGGGGCGCACCCGGCTCGGTCGGCCCGGTGGCTCCGCCTCCGCGTCACGTCGGCACCGACTTCCGCGGCGTCAGCGTGTGCATGCACGTGCGCAACCAGTACGTCACCGCCGCGTCCATGATCGCCGAGCTGCCCGTCGACGTCGACGAGGGTGCGCCCCTCAGAGTCTGGGTCGCACCTGGGAGTCCGTGCGCCAGCGTCTACCTGCCCGCCTTCCCGCGCAGCGTCGCCGGCCCGCCCCCGTTCGTGTCGCTCGAGCTCTCGAGCGCAGAGCTCTGGCAGGCGGCGGACGCGGCGCGCCGCCGGGTCGAGGACGACCCCGCGGCGTTGGCGGAGGTACGGGCCACGCTCGACCCGGTCGAGAACGAGCTGTGGGCCGAGGCCGACGATGTGGTCGAGCAGCCCACCCGCCGGGGCGCGGTCGGCGCCTCCTGGGGCGGTCGGGTGCTCGACGCGCTGCGCTCCTGCATCCACTGATCGGGAGAAACCCGGCGGTACGCTGCGCAAAGGCGTAATGCAACTCCTGCTCGCCAAAGGAGGGACGTCATGACCTACGTGCTCACGCAGGACGAGATCGCGGTCGGGGACGCGGTCACCACCCAGCTCGAGAAGATGTGGGGCTGGTACCTGGCCGGGGGGATCATCTCCATGATCTTCGGCTTTTTCGTCATCAGCTGGCGGCACGCCACCGTGTACGCCGTCATCTACTTTGCCAGCGGCTTCTTCATCGTAGGGGGTCTCTTCGAGCTCGTCGGGTCGTTCCGGATGGCGCGCCAGCACTGGATGCACCTGATCTTCGGGCTGGTCTGGGTCGGCGCGGGCATCGTGGGGTTCGCGTGGCCTCACATCACGATCTACATCGTCGCCGTCATCATCGGTTGGTCGTTTTTGGTGCTCGGGATCTTCGACATCATCTCGTCCATCCGGTTCCACCATCTGCCCTACTGGTGGGCGTACCTCGTCCGGGGTTTGGTCGCCGTCGGCATCGGCTTCCTCTGTATCCGCCACCCCGGCGCGCCTCTCACGGCCCTCATCGTCCTCATGGGGATCCTGGCCATCCTCTTCGGCGCGGTCGAGGTCATCGGGGCCTTCTCGGCGCGGCACGCCAAGAGCGACTGGGAGCACTACAAGGCCGCGGTGCACTAAGCCTGGAGGCTGTGCGTCTCGTCAGTTTCTCCCTTCCAAACCGACCGACCCGACCCGGCCTCGTGGTCGGCGACGAGGTCGTCGACCTGAGCGATCCGGCCACCGGGCTGCCCGCGACGATGCGCGAGCTGTTGGCGCTCGGACCCGGCGGCATGGATCGCGTCCGTGCCACACCGGCCGGAGGCGCAGTTCGCCATTCGCGGGCCGAGGTGGCGTTGCACGCACCGGTGCCCGATCCGCCCACCATCCTGGCCATCGGCATGAACTACCGGGCCCACGTCGCGGAGATGGGGCGCCAGCCACCCGAGTGGCAATACTGGTTCAACAAGCAGCGGACCGCTATCGCCGGTCCGGGCGATCCCATCGTCCTGCCGACGGTCTCGGAGATGGTCGACTACGAGGGCGAGCTTGCCATGGTGATCGGCCCGCGCTGTCAGCACGTTCCGGCCTCCCGTGCCCTCGAGGTGGTGGCGGGCTACACCGTGATCAACGACGTGAGTGCGCGCGACTGGCAGTGGCGAACACCCACCTTCACCATGGGCAAGTCGTTTGATACGCATGCCCCGTGCGGACCTGAGCTCGTCACGGTTGACGAGTTGGGCGATCCCGGGCGCCTCGGCATCCGGACTTGGGTCAATGATGAGTTGCGACAGGACTCGTCGACGTCAGACCTGATCTTCGGCTGCGCCGCCATGATCGAGTACCTGACAACGGCCTTCCCGCTCGAGCCCGGGACGATCATCGCCACGGGCACCCCGGCCGGAGTCGGGGCGGGATTCGATCCGCCCCGCTTCTTGGCCGACGGCGACGTCGTCCGCATTGCGATCGAGGGTGTCGGCGAGCTGCAGAACCCGGTCGCGCAGGGGCAGGCGCCTCAACCGGTCGGGCTCGGTTAGTGGGCCTGGCGGAGGTACTCCGCCATGTTGGTCATCACCTGGAGGGCGAAAGTCGGCGTCTCGCCCACGACGAAGAGGAAGCGCGAGCGGTTGATGACCGCCAGCATCGTGTCCTCGATGGCCACGGCCGTCCCGCTGCGGGGCGAGCTGTCCACGATCGCCATTTCGCCGAAGGACTCGTCGGGGCCGAGTTCGAAGACGCGGCCATCGGGCATCCGCAACTCGACGCTGCCCTGAATGATGCCGAACATCTCCTCGCCGGTGCTCCCGACCTCGAAGATGACCGAGCCCGCGGTCACCTCGCCAATCTCGTTGGCCGGATCGAAGACGCCCAGGACCTTCACGGAAACCCCCTTTTGTGCGGGATCCGTGTGCGTGATGTGGCTCGACCTCTGAGGCGGGATGTGAACCCTGGTGGTGGCGCCGGAGCCGCACGTTTCGCCTGGTGAACGCCAAAGGGCGTCATGGTGGTCGGCGGTGGTCGCCCGCACGGCAGAATGGTGGGGTGACCGAGGTGACAGCCGAGCTCAACGACGCAGAGAGGGCCGATCGTCTGGCCAAGCTCCAGGGGATCATGGACCTCATGCGTCCGGCCGTCCAGGCCGACGGGGGTGACCTCGTCCTGGTCCGTGCCGACGTCGAGTCCGGCGTGGTCGAGGTGCAGCTCCAGGGGGCATGCAGCTCGTGCGCCATCAGCTCGGCCACCCTCTCGGGCGGCGTGGAGCGGATCCTGCGCGAGCGTCTGCCCTGGGTGACCGAGGTCCTCGGCGGCCTCGACGACACGCTGGACCTCGACGAGAGCGCCGCCTTGGGAACCGGGGGCTACATCCCCAGCCTCTGACCGGCCCCGCCCCGGCCCCGAGAGTCCCTGCTTTCGCCTTCCCGCCTGTTCGAGGGCCTCGCTGTTCGGGCCGACCTATTGATTAGTTAGCGTAACTAACTACTAGACTGGTGGCATGCCGGTCCGCCTCGACCCTCCGACCCTCACCGAAGACGAGGTGGTGAGCCGGCTGCGCAGCGCGGTGAACCGGCTGCAGCGTCGGCTGCGTCAGGAGTCCCTCGGCGGACTGTCGCCGGCGCAGGCATCCGCGCTGGGCTCTGTGCGACGGCACGGCCATCCCACCCTTGGCGAGCTCGCGACGATCGAGCAGGTGCAGCCGCCGACGATCACCCGCATCGTCGCCAGCCTGACCGAGGCCGGCATGGTGACGCGCGTCGCCGACGCCAACGACCGGCGGAGCGCTCGCGTACGCATGACGCCGGCAGGGGAGCGCGCGCTCGAGCGGGTGCGCACGCGCAAGAACGCGTTCTTGCTGCGGCGCCTCGATCAGCTGAGCACCGACGAGCAGCGGCAGGCGGTTCAGCTCGTCGCATTGCTCGAGCACCTGTTGGATGAGCCGTGAGGCGCCGGGTGCGCGAAGCGGGCCGCCGGACATTCCGTGCCATCTCGGTACGCAACTACCGGCTC
This sequence comes from Acidimicrobiales bacterium, assembly GCA_035552395.1. Taxonomy (GTDB): domain Bacteria; phylum Actinomycetota; class Acidimicrobiia; order Acidimicrobiales; family RAAP-2; genus Bog-473. The sequence continues at coordinate 30,906 of DASZLL010000052.1, read as the reverse complement.
TACTTCACCGGTCAGGTCATCTCGGTCTCGGGCACCTGGATGCAGACGGTGGCCCAGGCCTACCTGATCCTGTTCCTGCTGCGCGGCACCGGCCTCGACGTCGCCATCGCCACCAGCCTCCAGTTCCTGCCGCTGTTGCTGTTCGGGCCGTTCGGTGGCCTCATCGCCGACCGACTGGACAAGCGCAAGGTCCTCTACGCCACCCAGGGCGTGGCCGGTGTCCTGGCCCTGATCTTCGGCCTGCTCGTGGCTACCCACTCCGCCACCCTCTTCGAGGTCTACCTACTGGCCGCCGGTCTCGGTTTCGTCAACCTGTTCGACAACCCCGCGCGTCAGACCTTCGTCTCGGAGATGGTGGGGCTCGACCTGCTGCCGAACGCCGTGAGCCTCAACAGCGTCCTCATGAACTCGGCCCGGGTGATCGGGCCCGCCATCGGGGGCGTGCTCATCCTCACGGTCGGCGTCGGCACCTGTTTCTTTCTCAACGCCGCGTCCTATGCCGCCGTGATTGTGGCGCTCGCCATGATGCGGGCCGCCGAGCTGTACCGCCGCCCCGGCGTCGGGCGGGCCAAGGGACAGGTCCGCGACGGGTTGCGCTACGTCTGGACCACGCCCGACCTCAAGATCCCCCTGCTGTCCATGGCCGTTGTGGGTGTCTTCGCGTTCAACTTCACGGTGACGTTGCCCCTCCTCGCGAAGTTCACGTTCCACGGCGGGGCCGGGCTCTACAGCTGGTTCCTGGCCGCCATGGGTGCCGGCGCGGTGATCGGCGGCCTGGCGACTGCGTTCCGCAGCCGGCCCTCGACACGACTGCTGGCGGGCATCGGCGTTGTCTTTGGCTGCGCCATTCTCGGTGTCGCGCTCTCTCCGAGCAAGAACGCCGCCCTCGTCCTCCTCGTGTTGATGGGCGCCACGAGCATCGCGTTCGTCTCGACCAACAACGCCACCTTGCAACTGCGCGCCGACCCCGCCATGCGCGGCCGGGTGATGTCCCTCAATGCCATTGCATTCTTGGGCAGCACGCCGATCGGTGCCCCGCTCCTCGGCTACCTGAGCGACAGCACGAACCCGCGAGTCGCGCTCGCCGTCGGCGGCGTCGCCACGCTGTTGGCTGCGATCCCGCTCTTCGCCCTCGGGAACCGCCAGCGGTTGCGGCGCGGCGCAGAGAACGAGGCCCTCGTCGTCGAGGCCCTCGACGAGATCCCGTCGACGCCCCTCGACGTTGCGCCCGGCCGCGATCCCCTCCATTGGGCTCCGCCGGTCGAGGAGGCCGTGGTCGAGCTCGTCGACGACTGAACGGGGTCGGGGTCGACCCGAGCACCGCGAGTCACGACTCGGAGTCGATCAGCCCTCGTTCCCGGGCGACCGCCAACAACTCGAGCTGGGTGTGGACGTTGAGCTTGCGGTACAGGCCCTTCACGTAGCCGCGCGCCGTGTTGACCGTGATGCCCAGGCGATGCGCCGCACTTTGCAGGTCGACCCCTCGGGCCAGGAGCCCGAGAATGTCGTACTCGCGACGCGTGAGGAAGGGAGAGGCTGAGCGGTTCGGGGCCGCCAGGCCCGGCGCGCAGAGGAGTTCGAGCGTCTTGTGGTCCATCGCGAATGCGTGCTCGGCGAGTGAAGGGATCGTGTCGACGACCTCGGTGAGGCTGTTGGACTTGAGTAGCAGAGCCGACGCGCCGGCCTGAGCGGCGGCATGGACGAGGGGAGCGGTCGGCACCTGCCCGGTCAGGACCAGCACGCGAGTCTGGGGGCGGCTCTTGCGCAGCGAACTGGTGGCGGCGATGCCGCCTTCACCGTCGAGTCCGACGTCCATCACGACAACGTCGGGGTGGTTCTCCTCGGCTAAGCGGTGGGCCTCGTCGGCATCGTTGGCGATCGCGACACAGCGCATCCGCCCCGAGGCGTTGATGGCCATTGCCAAGGCCTCCGCAAAGACGGCGTGGTCGTCGACGACCATCACCTTGATCGCCCCGGCGCGAGTGCCAACCGCTTCGTCCGTGACGGCGTTCATCTCCGCCACGCGCCGATACGTCGCATACTGAGTCCATGGACCATGTGTCAGACTATTCCCCAACACCGGGGTTGATAGTCCTGCCTCTTCGGCGTGACGCAACCGCAGGAACGGAGGCAGGGTCGGCGTGACGGCAGAGGGCGTGGCCCGCGAGACCGGCGGGCGGCCCGCCTTGGGCGACGGATTCGACGTCGTGTTGCTGGCTGCCTCGGCCGGCGGCCTTTCCGCTCTGAGCCGGGTCCTGGGTGATTTGGGAGCCGACTTCCCGGTGCCCGTGGTGATCGTGCAACATCTCGACCCCCGCCATCGCAGCCTGATGGCGGACATCCTGGCCCATCGGACACCCCTCCACGTCGTCCAGGCAGTCGAGGGCGTCAAGCTCGAGTCGGCCACGGCGTACATCGCCCCGCCCGACGAGCACCTGTTGGTCGCGTCGAATGGCACCTTGACCCTGTCCCACTCCGAGCTGGTGCACTTCGTCCGACCCTCGGCCGACCTGCTCTTCGAATCAGGGGCTGGCGCGTACCCGGGGCGTGCGATCGGCGTGGTGCTGACCGGTACGGGGAGCGACGCCAACATGGGGGTGCGGGCCATCGCGCAGACGGGCGGGACCGTCCTCGCCCAGAACCCCGCCACCGCCGAGTTCGACGGCATGCCGCAGGCGGCCATCGACACCGGCGCCGTGGATTTCGTGCTCGACCTCGAAGAGATCGGTCCGGCGCTCCTCTCCCTCGTCGACGGCGGGGCCCCGCCATGAGCACCGAGCAGACGCCATCGACACCGCCTGACCCGAGCGACGAGGGGCTCCAGGAGCTACTCGCCTTCATCCGCGACGCCCGCGGTTTCGACTTCACCGGCTACAAGCGCACGACCGTCAATCGCCGCGTCCACCGCCGCATGCAGGACGTGGGACTCAGCTCGATCGACGAGTACCAAGACCTGCTCGAAGCTGACGTCGACGAGTTCAGCGAACTCTTCAACACGATCCTCATCAACATCACCGGATTCTTTCGGGACCCGGCGGCCTGGCAATACCTCGAAGCCTCCGTGCTGCCCGAAATCATCGCCCGCCATGCACCGGACGAGCCGATCCGTCTTTGGAGTGCGGGCTGCGCGTCCGGCGAGGAGCCCTACAGCCTCGCCATGGCCATGGCCAACCTGCTCGGCCTCCCCGAGGTCGCTCGGCGCGTGAAGATTTACGCCACGGACATCGACCTCGACGCCCTCGAGACAGCGCGGGCTGCGGTTTACCCGGACAAGGTGCTCCAGGACGTGCCCGAGGGCTACCGCCCGCTGTACTTCCAACCTGACGCGCAGAACCGGGGATCGGCCGTTGTCCCCGCCCTCCGGCGGACCGTAGTGTTCGGCCGGCACGACCTCACCAACGATCCACCCATCTCACGGGTTGACCTTGTCGCGTGCCGCAACACCCTGATGTACCTGAACGCGGAGACCAAGGCCGCGGTGATCCCACGGCTGCACTACGCGCTGGGCAATGGTGGCTACTTGTTCCTGGGGCGGGCCGAGATGGTCCTCGGGACCGGCGTGGGCCGCTTCAGGCCCGTCAGCCTCAAGCAACGCATTTTCGCCGCCGCGCCGCAGGCGCCGGGGTCGCTCGTCCCCGGCGACACCCGTGCGAACGCGTCGGGGTACCCCGAACGGCGCCCGTACGACTTGCAGGCGCCTGTTGCGCTCACTGAGCTGTCCGACCTGCGCACGCTCTCCGACCGTGAGTTCGAACCCGCGATCATCGCGGAGCTGTACGTCAATACCGATCTGATCGTGACCGGGGCGAATGATGCGGCGCAGGGTCTGCTTGCGTTCGACGCACAGGATCTCGGTCGACCTCTGCGCGAGCTCCCGCTGGCCGCCCAGCCGATCGACCTGGCGACCCCGATCCAGCGGGCCATCGCCGAAGGCTCGTCGCGCGGCCTCGGCGTTGCCCGTTACGCGACCGCCGCGGGCGACGCGGTCGACGTCGAGGTGCGCATCCTGCCCACCTTGGACCAGCACCAGCACGTGGTCGGCGCCAGCATCACGTTCGATGACATCCGCGCCACGAAGCGCCTGCGTGAGGCCTACCGCCAGATGCACGAGGAGCTCGAGACGGCTTACGAGGAGCTCCAGTCGACCAACGAGGAGCTCGTGACCAGCAACGAGGAGCTGCAGTCGAGCTACGAGGAGCTCGAGACCAGCAACGAGGAGCTTCAGTCCACCAACGAGGAGCTTGAAACGACAAACGAGGAGCTTCGTTCATCCAACGACGAGCTCGAGTCGACCAACATCGACCTCAAGACGACGACCGAGGCGGTGGAGAACCTCAACGAGACGCTTGTGGACGCAAACCGCGACCTCCAGCACTACAGCGGCCTGCATCAACAGGTCATGGATCATTTCCCGGCCGCCATCGTCGTCCTCAACTCGCGCCTGCTCGTGACGGAGTGGAACAACGCGGCCGCGACGATGTGGGGGCTGAGCCAGGCCGAGGTGCTCGACGAACCCTTCTTCGGGCTGGATTTTGGCCTGCCCCTCGAAGCGCTCCAGGCGCCGGTTCGGGCCTGCCGGGCCGATGGTGCACAACCCGCGTCGCTCGAGCTGGCGGCGGTCGACGGTTCCGGTCGCAGTTTGACCTGCCGGGTGAGGGTCCTGCCGATCGGCGCCGGCCGGGAGTTCTCCGCCATGCTCGTGATGGAGGCGGACGAGGGCGAGCGGGCGTGAAACCCGACCCGGGCCATCGCCGCGTGATCGAGGTCAACGACCGGGTTGATCGCGTCACCGAGGGCATCGCTGCGCTCTCGAGTCGCGTGCTCGATCTCGCGGCCGAGCGGTCGGACCGGGCGCTGGAGGAACTCCTGGCCGAGCTCTCCACCGCCGTGGAGGCCCTGGGGGCGAGCACCGAGGAGGTCAGCACGCTCAGCGAGGCCCTCGAGCAGGCCCAGGAGCAGCTGGACGCCCACGCAGCCCGCTACCTCGAGCTGTTCGAGCTCGCTCCCGACGGGTACCTCGTAACGGACGCCAACGGCGTGATCCTCGAATCCAACCGGGCGGCGACCGGCCTGCTCGGGTCGCCGGCGCGCTTCCTCTACCGCAAGCCCGTGATCGTGTTCGTCGACGCGGCGCAGAGGAGGTTCGTCCTCAATCACCTTCACGACGCGCTGACCGTGAGCGCGAATCGCGTGGTCAGTTTCGAGGCGAGGTTCACTCCGCCGAACGGCCGGGCGTTCCCTGCGTGGGTGCACCTGGCGGCGAGCCGCTCCTACGGCGGCGATACCGTGCACGTGCGTTGGTTGATCCGCGACGAAACCACGCGCGTGGCGGCCGAGAGGGCGTTGGTGGAGAGCGAAGCCCGCTACCGGCTGATCGCCGACAGCTCTTCGGACGTGGTGCTCACGACCGATGGCTCGGGCCGCATCGACTACGCCTCCCCGTCCACGCTGGTGGTCCTGTGCTGCCCTCCGCCTGACCTCGTGGGTCGGCGGGTCGAGGACCTGGTCCATCCCGAAGACCAGGACATGTTGTGCCGCCTGCAGGATGCGGTGGCTTCCGAGCAGCGGGTGGTGGCCGGCATCTGCCGCGTCCGCCGCGGCGAGGATCGCTTCCTCGCCATGGAGGCGGCGGTGGCTCCGCTGCTCGAGGCGGACAGCTCGATCACCGGTCTGCGCTACGCCCTGCGCGACGTGAGCGACCGCGAGGCCTCGCGCCGAGCCATGCAGGATGCCCTCTCATTGGAGCGCCGCGCTGCCGCCGCGCTGCGCGAGGCAGACGCCACCAAGGACGCTCTGATCCTCGCCGCCTCCCACGATCTCAACACGCCAGTCGCCGCAGTCGCCGCCCTGGCCCAGTTGCTCCAGGGTCACCCGGGGCTTCCCCCGGGAGAGATCGCCCACATCGCCGGCGGCCTGGTCACGACGAGCGGGCAGCTGCGCGGCATCCTGTCAAACCTGCTCGACGCAGAACGGCTGGGCGGTGGCCACGTCATGGTGAAGAGCGAGCCCACCGACCTGACCGAGATCGTGGCCACCCGAGCGCGTGACCTCGGCCTCGACGTTGGGCGTCTTACCCTCCCGCACGAGACGGTGATTGCGGACGTCGACGCGGGGCTCATGGCTCGCATCGTCGACAACCTGGTGAGCAATGCCGTCAACCATTCGCCGTCCGATTCTTCGGTGCAGGTCGACATCGCGGTCGGTCCCCGTGACGTCGTGCTCTCGGTTGCCGACACCGGACCTGGTGTGCCCGACAACATGAAGGCCGAGGTCTTCCGGGCCTTCGAGCGTGGCCCGGGGACATCCGCCGGCCTCGGCCTGGGGCTCTTCATCGTCCGCCGCTTTGCCGAGATCCAGGGGGGTGTGGCCTGGGTCGAGGACACGCCTGGCGGCGGCGCGACCTTCCGGGTGTCGCTCCCTCACCAGGCGGGCGGACCAGCGGGTTCCTGACGCTGGGTCGGCCAGGCCCCTCAGGCTGGCTTCGGCTCCTTCGGCAGCCCGAGCGCCCGCTCACCCACGATGTTGCGCTGGATCTCGGCCGACCCGCCCCAGATGGTCTCCGAGCGCGAGAAGAAGAACAGTGACTGCACGTTGTCGACGGGGTAGCCGGCCTTGGCGCGACGCGCTCCGGGCAAGACGGTGTCCGCGGACTCGTTGCCCCGGAGGATTTGGCCCTCCATCCCGAGAATGTCGATGGCGAGGTCCATCGTGGCCTGGTGGGCCTCGGACCAGAACATCTTGTTGCACGCGCCGAGCTTGGCCGTGGTGTGCGTGCCGTTGAGCGCGTCGGTCAGGGTGCGCCAGCCGTTGATCTGCATGATCTTGATGTTCGACCACGACTTGGCCAGGCGCTGGCGGATCAGTGGGTCGGTGTCCTTCCCTCGGTCGCGCGCGTCCTGGAGGACTTCGTTGAACTCTTTTTGGAACCGGCGGTGGCCGGTGGTCGCCGAGGTCCCGCGCTCGAACCCGAGCGTCGTCATGGCGACCTTCCAGCCGTTGTTCACTCCTCCGATCACGTTGTCCTTGGGGCAGCGCACATTGGTGAAGAAGACTTCGTTGAACTCGGCCGAGCCGTCGATTTGTTCGATCGGGCGCACCTCGACGCCGGGTTGCTGCATTGGGACGAGCAGGTAGGAGATGCCCGCGTGTTTGGGTGCGTCGGTGTCGGTCCGCGCCAGCAGGAAGACGTAGTCGGCGTACTGCGCCTGGGTGGTCCAGACCTTCTGCCCGTTGATCACCCACTCGTCGCCGTCGAGCTCCGCAGTGGTCTTGAGGCTGGCCAGGTCCGAGCCCGCGTCCGGCTCGCTGAAGCCCTGACACCAGGAGATCTCGCCCTTCAAGATGCCAGGGATGTAGTGCTGCTTCTGTTCCTCGGTGCCCCATTGCAGGATCGTCGGACCGACGAGCGTGTCGCCGAAGAAGTCGCCCCGCAGCGGCGCCCCGGCGCGGGCGAACTCCTCGTTCAGCACGACCTGCTGCAGGAGGCTCAGCCCCTTGCCGCCGTATTCGGCCGGCCAGCTGGCGCAGATCCAGCCACCCGAGAACAGCTTGGTCGTCCATTCCTCGTTGAACTGCCTCCGCGCGTCGGGAGTCATGGAGAACCCCGGCTCCGCCCAGCCCTCGGGGAGGTTCTCCTTCAGCCAGCCGGCGATTTCGGCCCGGAACTCCTCTGCCTCGGGCGGGTATGCGAGGTCCATAGCGGTCACGGTACCCGTCCGTGCCGGAGCGCTCCGACGCCGACGACCCCGCTCCGCCAATGGTCGCCCGGGTAGGATCGGAGCGGCCTTTTGGAGCATTCCCCTCGGCGGGGACGACCGTGAAGGAGGTGTGGCCATGAAGAAGAGGGGCGAACCCCCCAGTAGGAGCTTCGGCGCACCTCCCTCCTGCGACCTGGGCTGATCCCTCCCGGCCGCCCTCGATTCGGCCTTCGGGCGTGCCGGACGGCGGTGCTGCGGGTAGTGCGGAAGGAGGAGGGCGCCGGTAGCTGAGCTGCCTGCCGCGCTCGACGCGTCCGGCCGTCCGACCCGACCCGATCCTCCCGACGACGCCAGAGGAGGTACCCCCATGGCAACGCCCCCGCCGACGAGCACGCCGAGCCGACCCCGGCTGCTGCCCGGCCGAACACGCGATCCCGAACGCCTGCCGCACCAGCGCCGCCGCCGCACCCGCCGCATCCTGGCCCAAGAGGGGGTGTTCGACGCCATCGTGTCGCTGGCCGGCCTGCTCGGACGTCCGGTCCGCAACCAACAGGGCGCTGAGATCGGTCGGCTCGAAGACGTCGTGGCGCGTTGGGCCGACGGGCAGGTGTACCCGCCCGTGAGCGGGCTCTTGATCCGCGTCGCCCGCCGGCTCGCGTTCGTCCCGGCGTCGTCGATCGACCGCGTCGGCCACGCCGAGGTGCTGTTGCGCTCGTCCCGCCTCGACCTCCGTGACGTCGTCCGGCGTTCCGGTGAAGTGCTGCTCGCGCGCGACGTCCTCGATCACCAGCTCGTCGACGTCGAGGGCGTCCAGGTGATCCGGGCGGCCGACCTCTACCTGGCCGAGGTCCTCGGCCGCATCCGTCTCGTCGGGGCGGACGTCTCCACCGTCACGTTGCTGCGCCGCCTCGGACCGCGCCGCTGGCGTCCGCGCCCCACGCCCGACCGCGTCATCGACTGGGCTGCCATTCAACCCTTCAGCGAACCGACGGAGGACGCCGACAGCCCGACCACCTCGGTGAGGCTGAAGACGACCAACGAAGGACTCCACCGTTTGCGCCCCGGTGAATTGGCCGACCTGCTCGAGGACCTGCGTCGCGACGAGCGCCGCGAGTTGCTCGCCGCGCTCAGCCCGGACGAGGCCGCCGACGCCCTCGAGGAGATGCAGCCGGAGGACCTCGAGCAGCTGCTGCGCGAGTCGGACCCGGTGGAGGCGGCGCATCTCCTAGCCGCCATGGAGCCCGACGAAGCGGTCGACGCGTTGCGCGACCTGCCGCTGGGCGTGCGCGCCGAGGTCCTCAACCACATCCCGGCCAAGACGGCTCTGCAGCTGCGTGAGCTCCTCGGCTACGAAGAGGACGAGGCGGGCGGCATCATGACCACCACTTTGGTGACGGCGAAGTCGGGCGACAAGGTGAAGAAGGTCGTCGACCGGCTCTCCGAGGCGCGGAGCCACGACGTCGACCTCGAGGCGGTGGCCGTCGTCGACGACGAGGGCCGTCTCGTGGGCGACGTGACCGTCCTCGACCTGTTGCTTGCGCTCCGAGCCGACGTGGACACCCGCATGTCCGCCCTGCTGGTCGACGAGGATGTCGTCACGGTGACACCGCACGCGTCGGCGGGCGAAGTGGCAGCCCGGCTGGTCGAGGCGCGCCGCCACTCCATGGTCGTCCTCGACGACGACGGCCACCCGATCGGGCGCATCCTGTCGGACGACGTGCTCGACGCGCTCGTACCGACCAAGGGCCGCTTCCACTTCCCACGCCTTTTGTCATGAGCCCCCAGGTCCCGAGGCGGTGGCTGATCTACCTGGCCGCGGCCGGACCCGGGCTCATCGCGGCGGCCGCGGGCAACGATGCGGGTGGCATCGTCACCTACTCGTCGGCCGGCGCGCAGTTCATTTATCGCACCCTCTTCCTGATGGTGCTGATCACCATCGCCTACGTGATCGTCCAGGAGATGGTGGCTCGGCTGGCCGTTCACACCGGCAAGGGCCTCGCCGCGCTCATTCGCGAGGAGTTCGACCTGCGTCTCACGGCGATCGCCATCACGGCCTTCGCCATCGCCAACGTCGGGCTGATGGTCACAGAATTCGGCGGCATCGCGACGGCCTTCGAGCTGTTCGGCGTGTCGCGCTACCTCTCGGTGCCCATCGCGGCCGTTGCCATATGGTCGCTCGTCCTCTTCGGCTCTTACCGCTATGCCGAGCGCGTGTTCCTGCTCCTCACCCTCGCGTTCATCGCCTACCCGATCGCGGCCGTGCTGGCGCATCCCAACTGGCATACCGTGGCCGTCAACACGGTGTGGCCCCACTTCGAGGCCTCCAAGTCGTTCCTCTTGCTCTCCGTCGCGCTGATCGGCACGACGATCACTCCCTACATCCAGCTCTACGAGGCCGGTGCCGTGGTCGACAAGGGCGTCAAGCCGTCCGAGTACCACTTCCAGCGCGTCGACGCGGTCACGGGCGCCCTGCTGGCCGCGCTCGTGGCCATGTCGATCATCGTGGCCACCGGTGCCACCATCGGCGGCACCGGCGTGCTGACCTCCGCCTCCACCGCGGCCAAGGGGCTCACGCCGGTCGCCGGTCCGGCGGCCAGCACCCTGTTCGGTCTTGGCCTGCTCGGGGCATCCGCCCTGGCCGCCGCCGTGGTGCCGCTCTCGACCTCCTATGCGGTGGCCGAGGCCATCGGCGTCGAGCGCTCGGTGTCGTCGAGTTTCCGCCAGGCGCCCGTCTTCCTCGGGATCTTCACGTTCCAGATCCTCATCGGGGCGGCCGTGGTACTCGTGCCGGGCAACCTGATCACGCTCATTCTGAACACCCAGGTGCTCGAGGGCGTGATCACGCCGATGACGTTGATCCTGATCCTGATCTTGGCCAACCGCCGCTCCCTCCTCGGGTCGGCGGCCAACGGCACGTTTGCCCGCACGGTGGGTGGCCTGGCCATCGTCTCGGTGGCGATCGTGGCGGCGGTCTACGTGGCGCTGACGGTTCTCAGCTGGTTTGGTGTCGCTTGACCAGGTCATCTGCCCCGCACGACCCTCGACGCGCCCCCGGGTCGTTTGCACAGGACCAGGGCGTTCGGGGAGGCTATGGCGCCATGTCGGGCCGAGTCGGTACATCCATTGCCTAAGACTCCCCGCCAGAAGTGGATCGAGACCAAGGAATCGTGGGAGCGCTCACGCCATATTGCAGTGCCCGCCCCGCTGCCCGCCGCCCCACCCCGTCCCGGGGGCCTGCGCGTCGCTTACCTGACCTATCGGGGTAATCCGCGCTGTGGCGGCCAGGGGGTGTACACCCGCCACCTGACCCGCGAGTTGGTGGCCCTCGGGCACTCGGTCGAGGTGTTTTCCGGGCCGCCGTGGCCCGAGCTCGATCCGGGTGTCGGCTTTACGCCCGTCCCGGGGCTCGATCTCTACCGGGACCCGGACCCTTTTCGCGTCCCTCACCGGCGCGAGTTTTCTTCACACGAGGACTGGATCGAGTTCGGCACCATGTGCACGGCCGGGTTCGGCGAGCCGCGCGCCTACGCGCGCCGGGCCCGTCAGCTCCTGGCGCAACGCCGCGCCGACTTCGACGTCGTGCACGACAACCAATGCCTCGGCACCGGCATGCTCGGGATGGTCGAGGACGGCTGGCCATTGCTGACCACGCTCCACCACCCGATTACGGTCGATCGCCAGCTCGCGCTCGCGCACACCACCAACCCCTGGCAACGCGTCACAACGCGACGTTGGTTCGGCTTTCTCGGCATGCAGGTGCGCGTGGCGAGGGCACTGCCCGCTGTCGTGACGGTGTCGCAAAATTCGCAACACGACATCGCGGCCCAGATGGGCGTCGCGCCAGAGCGCATGACGGTCGTCCCGGTCGGCGTGGACCACACGGTCTTCCGTCTCCGCGAAGATGTGACGCCCCTGCCGGGCCGCATCATGGTCACCTCGAGCAGTGACGTGCCCATGAAGGGCCTCGTGCCCCTGCTCGAGGCGGTGGCCAAGTTGCGCACCGAGCGCGACGTTGAGCTCACCGTCATCGGCCGGCCCACCGAGGGTGGGCGGGTCGACCGGGCCATCGCCCGCCTCGGCTTGGCCGACGCCGTGCATTGCGTCAGTGGCATCAGCGACGACGAGCTGGCGTGTCTCTACGGCGAGGCGGAGGTGGCCGTCGTCCCGTCCCTCTACGAGGGCTTCTCGCTACCGGCGATCGAAGCCATGTCCTGCGGGGTGGCCGTCGTGGCGACCACGGGCGGGGCGTTGCCCGAGGTCGTGGGCACCGACGGCGAGACCGGTCTCCTCGTGCCACCGGACGACCCGGGAGCTCTGGCCGGGGCCATTGCCCGCTTGCTCGGCGACCCGGCGCTCCGGGCACGGCTCGGCGCGGCCGGCCGCGAGCGCGTCGTGCGCCGCTTCACCTGGCAGGTCACCGCGGCCGGCACGGCCGACTGTTACCAGGCGATGATCGAGCGACGTCCGCTGCCGGGAGCGCCCCTGGCGACCCAGCCAGTGGGACAGGGAGCAAATCCGTGCTGACCGTCGACTACGACCGGCTCGGCGTCGGGCCGGGCGATCTCGTACTGGACCTTGGCTGCGGTTTCGGGCGCCATGCGTTCGAAGCGGCCCGGCGCGGCGCCTCGGTCGTCGCGCTCGATGCCGGACCCGACGAGGTGGCCCAGGTGCGCGCCACGCTCGGCGCCATGGTCGACGCCGGGGAGCTGGCCCAGGACCACCCGGTCACCGCGGTGCAGGGCGACGCGCTTGCGCTGCCCTTCGCCGACGGGACGTTCGACCGGGTCATCGCGTCCGAGGTGCTCGAGCACATCCCCAACGACGTCGCCGCCATGCAAGAGCTGGCGCGCGTGTTGAAGCCCGGTGGTGCGATGGCGGTGACGGTGCCCCGCTGTATGCCCGAGGCGGTCAACTGGGCCCTGTCCGACGAGTACCACGACACGCCGGGCGGGCACGTCCGCATCTATCGGCGCTCCACGCTCGAACGCCGTCTCGGCTCGGCCGGCCTCGTGCCCACGGGGCACCACCATGCGCACGGGCTCCATTCGCCCTACTGGTGGCTGCGCTGCCTGGTGGGCCCGTCCAACGACTCGCACCCTGCGGTGGCGGCCTACCACAAGGTGCTGGTGTGGGACATCGTCAAAGCTCCGTTCGTGACGCGCACGGCGGACCGCGTCCTGAGCCCCGTCATCGGCAAGAGCCTCGTCCTGTACCTGTCCAAGCCGGCCGTGTCCGTCGCAGGGTTGCCCGACGCACGACCCAACCTGCCGCGCGGCGTGCCGGGGCGGCGCGGGCCCACGACACCGAAGCAGGGAGCGGCGGCATGACGACGGAAGAAGTCCGCTCCGCCCAGTTCACCATTCCCGAAGTGCCGGGGATTCTCACCAGCTCCGACGTCCTGGCCACCGGTCACGCCATTGCCGAGGTGCAGCGCCACGACGGCATGATCCCGTGGTTCGAGGACGGGCATTGCGATCCGTGGAACCACGTCGAAGCGGCGATGGCGCTCTCCGTCTGTGGCCTGGTCGACGAGGCCAAGGCCGCCTACCGCTGGCTCGTCGAGCGCCAACTGCCCGACGGCAGCTGGTTCAACTATTACCGGCGCGACGCAGTGAAGGACTCCCGCCTCGACACCAACGTCTGCGCGTACCTGGCGGCCGGTGCCTGGCACCACAACCTGATCACGGGTGACGTGGAGTTCCTCGGTGAGCTGTGGCCCGCCATCGAGGCGGGGATCGACTTCATCTTGCGCATGCAGCAGCCCGACGGCTCGGTGTTGTGGTCGCTCGACTCGACCGGGCGGCAGGAGGGGTACGCGCTGCTCACGGGCTCGTCGTCGATCTACCACTCGTTGCGCTGCGCGGTGGCGGTTGCCGAATGCCTGGCCAAGGACCGACCCGACTGGGAACTGGCGGCGGGTCGTCTCGGCCATGCCGTCGCCCACCACCCGGGCGCCTTCGCGCCGAAGGTGGAGTTCGCGATGGACTGGTATTACCCGATGCTCTCGGGCGCGCTCGAGGGCGAAGCGGGCCGGCGTCGCCTGGCCGAGGGTTGGTCCACCTTCGTCATGGAGGGCCTCGGCGTGCGCTGCGTGTCGACGGGTGACTGGGTGACCGCCGCGGAGACTGCCGAATGCGTGCTCACCCTCGATGCGCTCGGCCTCGACCACCACGCTCGTGAGCTGTTCGCGGCGGGACAGAACCTGCGCCTGGCCGACGGCTCGTACTGGACCGGCATGGTCTACCCCGAGCGGGAGACGTTCCCGAAGTTCGAGCGCACGACGTACACGTTCGCCGCCATGGTGCTCGCGGCCGACGCCTTGTCAGACACGAGCGGGGCCGCCGGGCTGTTCCGCGGTCAATGCCTACCGGCCGCTCTTGACCTGGCCGAGCCGCACTGCGGCGACGCCGCCGAGGGCTGCACCGTTCTCGAGTTCTCGGAGCGCTTGCGCCAGGACTGACTCCTGACGCACCGCGTCAGCGGGGCGCCAAGGCGACGCGACGCAGAATGCGCAGGCTGCCGCAGGCAGCGTCCTCGACGAACTCGCCCGACTCGAGCGCGGCGCAGAAGAGCTCGTAGGGAGGCCGCCCTCCATCCGCCGGGTCGGGGAAGACGTCGTGGATGGCCAGCCACCCACCGATCGCGACGTGCGGAGACCAGCCGCGGTAGTCGGCCCAGGCGGGCTCCTCGCCGTGTCCCCCGTCGATGAAGCAAAAAGCAAGCGGGCGATCCCAACGCGTGGCGATCGTGGGGGAGTCGCCCACGAGTCCCACCACTGAAGCCTCGAGGCCCGCCACCGTGATCGTCCGGCGCCAGTGCAGCAAGGTATCGATGTGCCCGGCTTCGGGGTCCACGAGATCAGCCTCGTGGTAGTCCCAGCCCGGCTGGTTCTCCTCCGAACCACGGTGATGGTCCACTGAGAGCAGGACGGCACCCGTCGCCTCCGCCGCCGCCCCGAGGTAGACGGTCGATTTGCCGCACCAGGCGCCGATCTCGACAAAGGTTGCCGGCTTGGCGGCCGGGACGTCGGCCTGCCCGGCGTGCAGTGCCGCCTCGAAAAGTGCTTGACCCTCGTCGTCGGGCATGAAGCCCCGGGTGCCGCGCGCCGTCTCGAGGAGAGCGTCGACACGCTCCGACGCCAGGGCGGCGCTCACAGAGGGCGGGTGGCGGCGATGAGGGCGTCAGCGAGGCCAGGACGCTCTCGGGTCGCAAAGGCGACGTTGACCTGGAGCCGTTCTATCGACTGCGCGACCCGGCGCGGGCCGGAAGCCAATGGATGGTCGGCCAGGAAGGCCACGGCGGACTGCGCGAAGTCGGCGTCCGCGCACAGCGCCGGCAGCGCCTCGACGATGCGAACCGGTGCGTTTTTGGGGAAACGCTCGATTATCTCGTCCCACTTCTCGGTGATCCGGGTCCAGATGGCCTGGCAGCCAACGGGGTTGGCCAACAGCGCGCCGATCACGACGAAGCCGTTCTGGCTGCGCACCTCGGTCATGGCCAGTTCGAAGGTCCGCAGGCAGAGCTCGACGTCGGGGAAGATCGCCAGCGCGCCAAGTGAGCGCATCTCCTCTTGTGGCGTCGACGCCGACCGGTAGCGTGCGAGCACCGCGTCGTAGTCATCGGGGCGCAGCAGTTGCGCGACGACGGCCACGGTGGCGGCCTCGATATCGGGGGGGATCGGCGTCGAGCCGCCGGCCATGGGCGAGGCGTCGAAGTGCCGGGCCGCCTCTGCGCGCACCTCTTCGTCGGCTCCGACGGTTCCGAGGAGGTTGATGGCCAGCGCACGCAGGGTGGGAGTGCGTTCGCCCTCGTCTGGATTCGCTTCGAAGCCGAGACGGCGCTGCAGGGGGCCGACGAGCGCGGCCACCGCCTCGTGGAGTGCGGCCCGGTCGTCGATCGCGGCGATGCGATTGCACAGGACCAAGCCGGCGCCGACCGGAGTCCACGGCGCCGGGTCCGGCTCCAGACCGAGTCGTCCCGCAACCTGGAGGAACTCTTCGAGACGGGTGAACCCGGCCAGCGTGGTGGCCCAGGTGTCGCCCAACAGGTCGGCCCGCTCGAGCGGCGTGAGGTCGTCGAGATGTGCGGCCAGGGCCAGGCTCTGTTCGGTGTCATAGCCCACCCGGAAGACGCCCCAGCCGCCGGCATTGACGACGACGAGCCCTTGTCCGACCTCGGGCACCGGCGCCGGCCCAGGTCCGAGGACAAGCCGACGCACCGGCGCGCCCGGTTTGCCGCCGTCGGGCAGGGCACGCAGGGCCACCGGGACATTCCATATCGAGCCGATCGCGGACTTGGTGCCCGCCGGTGGCGTCCCGTAGGCGAACGGCTGCTGGTGCAATTCGTCGCCGTCGAGCGTCACGAGCGGGTGACCGCCTTGGAGGATGAATGTGTCCATGACGTCACGCACCGGCGCACCGCTCGCATCCTCGAGTGCATCCCACAGGTCGGTGGTCACCGTGTTCGCGTACGCGTGCGCCTTGAGGTAGGTGCGCACCCCGTCGCGGAAGACCTCGGGCCCGATGTGCTGCTCGAGCATGCGCAGAACGGCGCATCCCTTCTCGTAGGTGAGGAGGTCGAACATGCCTTCGGCCTCTTTGGGCGGACCGACCGGATACTCAATCGGACGTGTCGAGTGGACCCCGTCGATCGCCAGCGCCGCTTCGCGCGATGGAGCGAAACCGACCCAGCGGTCCCACGCCGGCCGGAAGGCGTCGACGCACAACATCTCCATGAACGTCGCGAAGGCCTCGTTGAGCCAGATGCCCTCCCACCAACCCATGGTGACGAGGTCGCCGAACCACATGTGGGCGAGTTCGTGGCAGATCACGTCCGCGACGCGCTCGAGCTCGGCCCGTGCCGCCTTGGCCGGGTCCACTAGCAGCGCCGTGTCGCGGAAGGTGATGCAGCCAAGGTTCTCCATCGCACCGGCCGCGAAGTCAGGGATGGCAACGAGGTCCACCTTCTCGCCGGGATAGGGGATGTTGAAGTAGTCGGTGAAGAACCGCAGCGCGAATGCGCCCACCTCGAGCGCGTAGAGGCCCAGGGCGCGCTTGCCGGGCGTGCACACGACTCGGAGCGGAACCCCGTCGACGTCGACGGTCTCGGTGGTCTCGAGCTTGCCGACCACGAATGCCACCAGATAAGTCGACATCTTCATGGTGGGCGAGAAGCGGACTCGACTCTTCGGCCCGACCGGCTCGATCGCCACGACCGGTGAGTTGGAGATGGCGTCGAGGTCGGGGTCGACGATCAGGGCAACGTCGAAGACGGCCTTGCGATCCGGTTCGTCGAAGCAGGGAAAGCAGCGCCGGGCATCGACCGACTCGAATTGCGTCGTGGCGATGGTGTGGGTGTCCCCATCGGGCCTGGTGTAGGTGGACCGGTAGAACCCGCGCAGCTTGTCGTTGAGGGTCCCGGTGAAGCGGCAGCTCAACGTGCATGGGCCCGGGGGCAGCTCTGTTGGTGCTTGGAAGCGGACCCACTCGAGCTCATCGTCGAATGTCACCGTGCAGGCGACGATCGAGCCGTCAGACGTCCGGACCTCGACATCGCTCACCGCGAGCTCGGCGGCGTTGAGCACGATTTCATGGACCGGCTCGAGGATGAGGGCGTCGATGGCCACCGTGCCCGAGAAGGTGGCCGAGGCGATGTCGGGTTCGATCTCAATGCGGTACACCTCGGGCTCGACGGTGCGGGGCAGGCGAAACGCCATGTCGCCCGATCCGCCCGAGGACATCGCCGTGGCTGGGTGCATCCGCGGAAGGCTACCCGCCGCGCTCCGAGTAGGTTCTCGCTCCGTGCCAGAGCCAGAGACGACGACCCACTCCGACGCCGCTCCATCCCCCGTGCGACATGACGGGGTCGCGCACCCCCTCGACGTCGTGGCCATTGGATCGCCGCTGCTCGACGTGATCGAGTTGGCGAACCCCGAGCAGCTGACGCAATCGGGACTGGCCAAGGGGTCGATGACGCTGATTGACCTGGAAAGGGCCTCGCAGGTTCAGGCGCTCATGACGGCGCCGCGCTACGTGTCGGGCGGATCCGTGGCCAACACCACGGCGGGAGTTGCCGAATTGGGTGGCACCGCCGGTTTCGTGGGCACCGTGGCCGACGACGAAGTCGGTCGGACCTACGCCGAGAACCTGCGCGCAGCCGGCGTCGAGTTCGAGCCGCACTACAGCGAAACGGCGGCGGGCGACGGCCTCGGCACCGGACGCTGTGTCGTGCTGATCTCCGAGGACGCTGACCGCACGATGGGCACCTACCTTGGCGCCGCATCGACGATGACGCCGGCCGGTGTGCCCGAGCCGTTCATTGGGCGGGCCTCCATCGTGCTGCTGGAGGGCTACCTGTGGGATGTCCCGGCGGCGAAGGAGGCGATGCGGCATGCCGCCGCGACCGCGCACGGGGTTGATGGGTCTGTCGCACTGTCCCTCTCTGATCCCTTTTGCGTCGGCCGGCACCAGCGCGAATTTCTGGAGCTGCTGCTCGACGACGTCGACATCCTGCTGGGCAACGAGGAAGAGGTGACCATGCTCTTCGGGTCCGACTCGGCTGACGACGCGCTCGAGGCGGCCGAGGAGACGGGACTGCTGGTGGTGATGACGCGGGGCGCGCAGGGCGCCGTGGTGCTGACGGCAAAGGGGCCGGTTGAGGTGCCCGCGGCGAAGGTTGCGCGCGTCGTGGACACGACCGGCGCAGGTGATCTGTTCGCGGCCGGCTTCCTCTTCGGCCTGACCCACGGGATGGGACCGGTCGAGAGCACACGGCTCGGCGGCCTATGCGCAGCCGAGGTGATCGCCCACACCGGGGCACGCCCCGAGGCCGACCTTAAGGCGCTCGCCCAGGGCGCCGGGCTCCTCACCGGGTAGCGGCCAGGTGAGCCTCTCGATCGGCATCGTCGGGTTGCCCAACGTGGGCAAGTCGACCCTGTTCAACGCCTTGACCCAGAACGACGTCTTGGCGGCGAACTACCCTTTTGCCACCATTGAACCCAACGTCGGGGTGGTCGCAGTGCCCGACCGCCGTCTCGAGGAGCTCGCCGCGCTCTACGACGGCGCCCCGGTGGTGCCGGCCACCGTCACGTTCGTGGACATTGCGGGGCTGGTGCGGGGGGCGTCCCAGGGCGAGGGCCTGGGCAACCAATTCCTCGCAGCCATCCGCGAAACGGACGCCATCTGTCAGGTGGTGCGGGCCTTCCACGATGACGACGTCGTGCACGTCGACGCGCGAGTGGACCCGGCCGGCGACATCGAGACGGTGAACACCGAGCTGATCTTGGCCGATCTCCAGACCGTCGAGAGCCGGCTGCCCCGGTTGGAGAAGGAGGCGCGCGCCACGCCAGCGCTGAAACCGGTGGCGGGGGCCGTGGCGGTGGCGCAGCGAATACTGGGCGAGGGCCGGACGATTTCGAGCGCAGCCGCGGCCGGCGAGGTGGATGTTGCGTTGCTGGCGGAGTTGCACCTCCTGACGGCGAAGCCGTTCATCTATGTCTTCAACGTGGACGAAGGTGCGCTGGGGGACGCCGCGGTGGCCGAGGACCTGACCGCCCAGGTACGGCCGGCCCCCGCGATCATCCTGTGCGCCCAGATCGAGGCGGAGGTGGCCGGCCTCGACCTCGAGGATGCCAAGGAGCTCTTGCGCAGCTACGGCCAGGAAGAGTCCGGTTTGGAGCAGCTGGTGCACGTGGGCTTTGCCACGCTGGGCCTGCAGACATTTCTCACCGCCGGGCCCAAGGAGGCGCGTGCGTGGACGATCCACGCCGGCGACACCGCGCCCAAGGCCGCCGGCGTGATCCACACGGACTTCGAGCGCGGGTTCATCAAAGCGGAGGTCATCAGCTTCGAGGACATGATGGCCGCCGGATCTGTCGCCGCCGCGCGCACCGCGGGCAAGGCGCGCATGGAAGGCAAGGACTACGTGATGCGCGATGGCGACGTGGTGGAATTCCGCTTCAACACCTGAGCACGTCGGCCAGCGCCGCCGCCTCATCCGTTCTGGTTCGGGCTCTGGACGGAGAAGGAATTCGTTATCTGCTTCCCGCGGGCGTTGATGACGTACCAGAGCCCGCCGTCCTGATCGATGGCCTGGCCCATCACCATGCCCGGGGTGACGTCGAGGTTGTAGGTGTAGAGCGGGTGCCCGCCGTAGGAGACCTGGCTCGAGCCGTCGGGTCGCTTGAGCGTTCCGACCAACGACGGGTCGAGGCCCTTGCCCACGCGCACCGGGCCCTGCACCACCAGCGGTGGCCACTGGAAGATGCAGCCGTCGTTGAGGCATGCGCTGTGCGTCGCCGTGTCCGGGGCGAAGTCGTAGAGCGTGTTGCCGTCGCCGGTGGCCAGGATCGGCCCGCCGGGTGATCGCTGCAGGGTGAGCGTGAGCGATGCGTCGGTCGTCGGCGGGGACGACAGCGTGGTGACGCCGCCGCCGTTGCCACAGGCGGCGAACGTCAGGGCGGACAGAAGGAGGGCTGCCGGGACGATGAGGGCGGTACGGCGCAGCGAGCCCCACATCACGAGCCCGACGCGGGGACGTTCGTGCCGAGCACCCAGCTGATCGCGCCCAGCGCGTCGGCGACCGTCCAGTTGGTGGGCTGAGGGTGGGCGAGGTCGTGGAGACCGCCGACGTTGAGCAACGCCTTCAGCTTGGGCGACAGGCCCGGGATGTCGGGCGCGCTGGCGTCGACGAAGCGCTCCCGGCCGGAGGCGTCGATCAGGACGTAGCCGTCGCTGTGGTCCACGTCGTAGGTGAGCGGCTGGCCGGTCCACCAGTCGATCTTGGCCGGCTGCTCCTCTGGCACGGTCTGGTAGCTGACGCCGAACGGCTTCCAGAACGCCGCGATCTGGGCCGGGGTCCCGGTCCAGAGATCCCAGTCGGCGCCGAATTCATTCTGGTAGGCGGCCAGACGCGCCACGGTGTCGCGGCCGGGGTCGACCGTCGCCTCGACGAAGGCGACGCGGCCGGAGAGCCCAGCGGCACTCACGTCGTGCTGCAGCGTCGTGAAGGCGGCGGTGATGAGCGGGCACTCGTCCTGGCAGAGCGACAGGAACGGCGCGAGCACGACGACCTTGCCGCGCAGCGCGGCGAGGGAGACGGGCTGGCCGTGCTGGTTGAGGAGCGACGCGCCTTGAGGCGTGGGCCGGTTGAACACCAGACCCTGGTTGGCCGGCGGCGCTGCGGGCGCGGACGAGCCGCAGGCCGCGACGACGAGGCCGAGGGCGAGGAGAGCGAAGGTGAGGGCGCGACGGGGCGACGGACGGATCAGTCGTCGTCCTCCCCGGGGGGCAAAAAGGTGAAGGGCAGGTCGGCCAGGGTGATGAGCGTCGAGGCGATCCAGCGGGTGAGGCCGTCGAAGATCGGCGCGATGGCCGCGGGCTCCTCGAGTTGGTGCTCGCTGAAACGGACCGAGCCCTCGTAGGTGGCCTCGGCCGCCCAGCGCGTGCCGGGCGCACCGTCGCTGCCGGTGTCACCGTCGGTGCGCACCTGCTCAATCGTGGTCGCCGTACGGACCATATCCATCGGGTCGCCCAGGGGGCCGGTCAGGGGCAGCGCAGCCATCACCTTCTCGGTGTCGGGTGCCTCCGCCATGCGCTGGACCCGCAGCGCCACCTCGATGACGACCTCGGGCATCTCGTCGGGGGGCTCGCCGATCGACCAGCTGCGGTACGAGGTCTGGCTCCACGTGGGCCAGTCGACCGAGACATCGGCGCGCACGCGGGGCGGTTGCTCCTCGCCCGGCAGGCTGTACGAGGTCTCCCAGGACACGTCGCCCAGGAACACGTCCACCTGGAAGCGCTCCTCGACGGCCTGGCGCTGCAGCAGCGCGCCGTCGAAGGCGGACCGGATGGTGCCGATGACGTCGACGAGCAGGTGGTCGAACACGCCGGTCGAGGATAGGCGGCGCGGCGCAGGGGCCTACCTCGCCCCCCGGGGCGCCGCGTCCGATCGGGCAGGCCGGCTGTTACGGTCGACCCGGTGAGCGAGGGGTTCGTGTGGTTGGAGCGCCGGGTGATCGCCTACGCCCACCAGGGAGGGGCGTGGGAGGCACCGTCGTCGACGATGCACTCGATCGAGCACGCGCTGGCCGCGGGGGCGACGGCGATCGAGCTCGACGTCCACGCAACCTCCGACGGCGAGCTCGTGGTGTGCCACGACGCCACCGTCGACCGCACCACGCAAGCCAGCGGCACCATCGCGTCGTTCACGCTGGCCGAGCTGCGCGAGATGGACTTCTCGTACTGGTGGATCCCGGGTGCCGACGTGACGCCGGGGCGGCCGGCCGGCGACTATCCGTTCCGGGGCCGGGCGCCCGGGGACCCGGCGTTCGGCATCGCCACGTTGCGCGAGGTTCTCGAGCGATTCGGTGGGTTGGTGTTGAACCTCGACATCAAGCAGACGGCGCCGGCGGTGGCGCCATACGAAGAGAGGCTGGCACGCCTGCTGGCCGAGTACGAGCGCACCGACGACGTGATCGTGGCGTCCTTCCTCGACCAGGCGACGGACGCCTTCCGGGGCGTGGCGCCGCAGGTGCCCACCTCCGCCGGCATGGTCGCCACGGCGGAGGCCTGGCGGGCGGTGCAGGAGGGCGAGCGCATGCCGGGCATCGCCGCGGTCGCCTATCAGGTGCCCGAACGACACGGCGACCTGGTGGTGGTCGACGAGCGGTTCGTGGCGGCGGCGCACGCGGCCGGCAAAGCGGTCCACGTGTGGACCGTCAACGACACCGAATCGATGGAGCGTCTGGTCGATCTCGGCGTCGACGGGATCATCTCAGACGTGCCGACCGCCTTGCGCGGCGTGCTGTCGGCGCGGGAAGTGGCCTGGGCGGGGCGCTGAGAGACCTGCGGCCGGGCCGGCGACCGGCGCGGCGCGCCCGTTCTCGATGCTGGGTCAGCCGCGACCGCAGTTCGGCTTCTTGCCGTGGTTGGCCTTCTTCTTCGTCCGGAGCTTGCGCTTGACGGTTCGTTTTGACATAAGTGTGACAGCCTAGTCGGGCCACCAGGGATGATCCGGTAGCCTCCCGATCCGTGCGGTCCGGCTGGCTGCTGCGTGACGGCGACGTCGTCTGCGCATTGGAGATGTGCGATTCAGCGGCGGAACGGCGCCGAGGCCTGCGCGGCCGGTCGGGGTTCGACGGTGCGCTCCACCTCGGGGGCACCCGCGCCGTGCACACGCTCGGGGTGGGGTTCCCGATCGACGTCGCGTTCCTCTCCGCCGACCTCACCGTCCTGAGGGTCACGCGCCTCAAGCCCTGGCGCGTGGCGCTCGTCGGGCCTGGGGCCCGCAGCGTCGTCCAGGCCGAGGCCGGGTGGCTCGAGCGCTGGGGCGTCCGCGCCGGCGACCAGCTCGAGGTGCGCGAAGCCGAGTGAGCGGGCGCGGCGCTGGGGGCGGTCGGCGGTGAGCCCGCAGGGGCGTGGCGAGCTCGTCCTCGTGGCAACGCCGATCGGGAACCTGGGGGACCTCTCGCCCCGGGCGCAGGCCGTGTTGGCGGAGGCCGACCTGATCTGCTGTGAGGACACGCGGCGCACCCGTGCGCTCCTCTCGGCTTGCGGGATCCGCGGCGGAAACCGGCTGCTGTCCTTGCACGGTCACAACGAGGCCGACCGGCTCGAGCGCGTCGCCTCGTGCGTCGGGGCCGGGGGGACGGTGGCCGTGGTCAGCGACGCGGGCACCCCCGGCATCTCGGACCCGGGCGCGTGGCTCGCCGCCCAGCTCGCCGCCGCCGGGGAGACCGTCACCACGGTGCCCGGCCCCTCGTCGGTGCTTGCGGCGTTGGTGGTCAGCGGTCTGGCCACCGACCGCTTTTGTGTGGAGGGCTTCTTGCCGCGCAAGGGCACCGAGCGCCGGCGCCGCGTGGCTGCGCTCATGGCCGACGAGCGGACCAGTGTCGTGCTGGAGGCGCCGGGCCGGGTGGCCGGCACCCTGGCCGAGCTGGCCGCGCTCGATCCCGAGCGGTCGGTGGCCGTCGTCCGCGAGCTGACGAAGGTGCACGAGGAGGTCTGGCGCGGCTCGTTGGCATCGGCGGCCGAGTCGTTCGCGGCGGATCCGCCGCGGGGAGAGGTCGTGCTCGTTGTCGGCGGCGCCCCGCCGGGCGCTCCCGCCGAAGAGCGTGACGTGGAGGCGGCCGTCCGGACTGCGCTCGCCAACGACCCCGACGCGGGGCCGCGGCAGGTGGCCGATCGTGTGGCCGCGAGCCTCGGGATCCCGAAACGGCGCGCCTACGAGGCGGCGTTGCGCGTTCGCTCCGGTGGTGACCCCGCCTCCTGATGACGTCAGGTCGCGCCCGGGCGCGCCGGTACGCTACCGGCGGTGCCGCCCTACTACCTCACCACGCCGATCTACTACGTGAACGACGCGCCGCACGTCGGCACGGCGTACACGACTGTGAACGCGGACGCGCTGGCGCGCTGGCATCGCCTGCTCGGGGACGACGTGTGGTTCATGACCGGCACGGACGAGCACGGGGCGAAGATCGTCGAAGCGGCCGAGGCCAACGACATGACGCCGAAGGAGTGGACGGACCGCACCTCGGCGCGCTTCGTCGAGGCCTGGCGGGTCCTGGGCATCTCGTACGACGACTTCATCCGCACGACGGAGCCCCGCCACTACAAGGTGGTGCAGGAATTCCTCCAGCGGATCTACGACAACGGGTTCATCGAGTTGGCGCCCTACTCGGGTCTGTACTGCGTGTCGTGCGAGGATTACTACACCGAGGACCAGCTCGTCGACGGCAAGTGCCCCGTGCACGGCCGCCCGGTGATCGAGATGCAAGAGGACAACTACTTCTTCAAGTTGAGTGAGTTCGAGCAACGCCTCCTCGACTACTACGACACGCATCCCGACTTCGTCCGGCCGGTCGCCAAGCGCAACGAGGCCCTCGGGTTCATCCGCGGAGGCCTGCGCGACGTGTCCATCACGCGCACCTCGTTCACCTGGGGCGTGCCCGTGCCATGGGACAGCGGCCACGTCTTCTACGTGTGGTACGACGCGCTCATCAACTACCTCACGGTGGCCGGCTACGGCGTCGACGAGGCCACCTTCGCCTCTCGCTGGGGCGCGGCGCACCACCTGATCGGCAAGGACATCTTGAAGTTCCACTGCGTGTGGTGGCCCGCCATGTGCATGGCGGCGGGGATCGAGCCCCCGGCCGAGATCTTCGTGCACGGGTACCTGCTGATGGGCGGGCAAAAGCTGGGCAAGACGATGATTGCGTCCGGTCTGGCCGGGACGGGCGAGGACGCCAAGCCGCTCAACATCACCGACGTCTCACCACTCGCCCTGGCCGAGGACTTCGGCGTCGACGCCTTGCGCTACCACCTCTTGCGCGACGTCGCGCTCGGTGGGGACGGGGACTTCTCCTACGAGGGCATCGTGGCGCGGTACAACTCGGACCTGGCCAACAATCTGGGCAACCTCGTCTCGCGGGTCACGACCGTCGTGCACTCGAAGTGCGACGGCGTCGGCCCGGCCCCCAACGCGTCGAGCGCGCTGTCCGCCGTGGTGGCGTCGGTCCTCGACGCCGCGGCGAATGCGTGGGCGCGCTGGGCCCCGCACGAGGCGCTGGAGGAGACGTGGCGGCTGATCGGTGCGGCCAACGCGGAGCTCGAGGCGGCCGAGCCGTGGAAGATGGACCCCGGGCCCGCCGTCGACGGTGTCCTCGGTGACGCGCTCGAGGTGCTCCGGATTGTCGCCATCCTCGTGGCCCCGGCCATGCCCTCGACGGCAGCCGAAGTGTGGCACCGCATCGGCCTGGATGGTGACCCGGGTGCGGCCGTCCTCCCAGGGGCGACGGCGTGGGGCGGCTACGCCGGCGGCGTCGCCGTCGTGAAGGGCCAGCCGCTGTTCCCGCGGCGCAAGCTCTGACGTGGCGGGCTGGTTCGACTCGCACTGCCATGTCCAGGAGGAATACCTGGTTGGAGGCGAATCGGGGGCGCCCGGAGCGGTGGATGCCGAGCCTGTACTGGCTCGGGCCGCCGAGGCCGGGGTCGATCGGCTGATCTGCATCGGGACCGGGGCCACGACCTCGGCGCAGGCGCTCGAGCTGGCGCGCACCACGGTGCGGCTCGGCGCACCGCCGCGGGCCTGGGCATCGGTCGGCCTCCACCCGCACGAGGCGATCGAGGGCGTCGAGGCGGTGGCCATGCTCCTGGCGCACGCGATGCAGGCGGGTGACGGTGCGTTGGTCGCGGTGGGCGAGTGCGGACTGGACTACTACTACGAGCACTCGCCGCGTGACGCGCAGCGCGACGCGTTCGCCGCTCAGATCGCACTGGCGCACGCGCACGGCCTCGCGCTGGTCATCCACGCGCGCGACGCGTGGGACGATCTGTTCGACGTGCTCGCGGCCGAAGGCGTACCCGAGCGCACGGTGCTGCATTGCTTCACCGGCGGGCCAGACGAGCTCGATCGCTGCTTGCGCGCGGGAATGTACGTCTCGTTCAGCGGCATCATCACGTTCAAGAACGCGGCCGACGTGCGCGCCGCCGCCGCGCGCTGTCCGCTCGAGCGGCTGCTGGTCGAAACGGACAGCCCGTTCCTCGCACCGGTGCCGCATCGCGGCCGCACCAACGAGCCGTCGTACGTGCCGCTGGTCGGAGAGGCGGTCGCGTTGGTGAAGGGGTGTCCCGTCGACGAGGTGAGAGAGCGCACCGCGCTGTCCACAGCCATGGTGTTTTCCACAGGCAGCTAATTCTCCCGGTTCTGTGCGTAATACGAGAACGTTCTGACCAGGAGTTTTGACGCTGTATTTGGTAAGAACCTCGCTCTGACCAGGGAGTTCATCGAAATATCACGCGCGATACCTTGTGTGACCTGCGGAAATAAGCGCCGAAAAGTTTCTTCGACTTTCTGGGTTTGCACAGCACGAGATTGGTTATCTAACTTTCTTAAAACCCCTCGCCACCCGTGTGTCGGCGCGGGTGCACTGTGTCCCCGGAGAAGGGTGGAGCCCTGCGGAACCAGAGCACTGGGGGGAGGCGCCTCGGCGTTGCTGCAATTATTTGCGGCACGCTCTTCGGCGCGCCTCTCCTGCTGTTGCATAGCAATGCGGCGCACGCGCTGCGGTCTGAGGCCGCGGCGCGTGACGTCCATCAGACTCACAAGAGTGTCGTGTACCCGGCGTCGCATCTGGACACCGTCAATCTGCCGTCGCACCTCGTCGCGTACCACGCACCGGGGACGACCACGACGACCGCGCCACCCGTGACGACCACGACTGCCGCGACCGTCACCCCGACGACGAGGCCCGTGCCGGTCACGACGACGACGTTGCCGCCGACGACCACGACGACAGCGCCGCGCGTCGCGGCCAACAACGAGGTGGGTGACGCGACGTGGTACGCCGCCGCACCCGCCGGCATGTGCGCGAGCCCGACCCTGCCCTTCGGCACGGTGCTGACCGTCGTGAACAACGTGACCGGTGCGTCGACCGTCTGCACGGTCGACGACCGCGAGGGGGCGGGCTACCCCCGGGTCGTCGACCTCTCGCCCGAGGGCTTCTCACAGATCGGCGACCTGAGCCAGGGAGTGGTGGCAGTCACAATCTCCTGGTGACCCATTCCGGCGCCGACATCGCCCAACTGCTGTCGGCGCACGGCCTGCGGCCCAGCCGCGCCCTGGGCCAGAACTTCGTCGCCGATCCCAACACGGTGCGCCGGATCGCTCGCCTGGCCGGGCTGTCGCCCGGCGATCGGGTCCTCGAGATCGGGGCCGGACTCGGCTCCCTGACCCTGGCCCTGACCGAGACCGGGGCCCACGTCCTGGCGGTGGAGACCGACCGCCACCTCGTCGGGGTGCTGCGTTCGGTGGTCGAGCCGGCCGGCGTGGAGGTCCTGGAGGGCGACGCCCTGACCCTGGACTTCGCCTCGCTCCTGGCGGCGCGGGCGCCCGGTCCGTGGAGCCTGGTGGCCAACCTGCCGTACAACGTCGCCACGCCGCTGGTGCTCCGCACGCTGACCCAGGTGGCGTCGGTCACCCGCCTGCTCGTCATGGTGCAGCGCGAGGTGGGCGAGCGGATGGCCGCTGCGGCGGG
Organism: Acidimicrobiales bacterium; assembly: GCA_035552395.1. Taxonomy (GTDB): domain Bacteria; phylum Actinomycetota; class Acidimicrobiia; order Acidimicrobiales; family RAAP-2; genus Bog-473. Next base: position 3,177 of record DASZLL010000052.1, on the reverse strand, counting down.
CACACCGGGCTACGGCGCCGTCTCGGTACGCATCGCGTACTTCGCGCAGGCCGAGGTGGTTGGGCGCGTCCCGGCCACGGTGTTCATCCCGCGACCGCGGGTGGAGTCGGTCCTGGTGCGGATCGTGCGCCGTCCGGCTCCGGCGGTGGACCCCGAGCTGGTCTCCTACGCGCGAATCGACACGGTGGTGCGCGCCGGGTTCGGCCAGCGCCGCAAGATGCTGCGCCGTTCGCTGGCGGGCGTCGTCGACCCCGATGCGTTTGCCCGGGCGGGCGTCCGGCCCGAGGCGAGAGCCGAAGAGCTCGACGTCGCGGCATGGGGGAGGCTGGCGGCGTGCTGAACGTGCGCGCGCCCGCCAAGCTCACCGTTTCGCTCCGCGTGACCGGCGTGCGCGCCGACGGGTACCACGAGCTCGACGCCGAGATGGTGACGTTGAGCCTGGCCGACGAGCTCGCCATTGAGGAGGGCGGCCACGGCCTGGTCGTCGCGGCGGCGCCGTGGGTCCGGGCCGGCGGACTCCCCCCGCTGGACGACAATCTCATCGGCCGGGCTCTGGCGGCCTGTGGGCGCCGTGCGGCCGTCCGGCTGGCGAAGCACATCCCCGTGGGGGCCGGCCTGGGGGGCGGGTCGGCGGACGCAGCGGCGATCCTGCGTTGGGCTGGTGCCACCGATCCGGCGCTCTCGGCCGGTCTCGGAGCGGACGTGCCGTTCTGCGTCGCCGGGGGCCGGGCCCGGGTCGGCGGAGTGGGCGAGAGGATCACGGGGCTCGGTTACGAGCGCCGTGACTATCTGCTCCTTTTGCCGCCGTTCGGCGTGGACACCGCCGCGGTGTACCGGGCCTGGGATGATGATCCGACCCACGAGGGGCCCAACGAGCTGGCGGGGGCCGCGCTGGTGACCGAGCCACGGTTGGCCGCCTGGCGCGACGCGCTCGGGAACCTGGCGGGCCGTGAGCCGCGCCTGGCAGGGAGCGGCTCGACCTGGTTCGTCGAGGGGGGACCGGCCGAGGCCGGCACGGAGGACGCGCCGGAGTTACGGCTCAAGGGCGAGAAGGCCCGACTGGTGCGCGTGCACACCGTCCCGGCGGGGTGGGAGGGGGACTGATCCGGCTGCGGAGGGTTACTTACCCGCCCGGCGCTGCCAGCGGGTGGCCTTCAGCATCTTCTTGTGCTTCTTCTTGCGCATCCGCTTGCGGCGCTTCTTGATACTTATAAGAACTAGAAGATCGTCCCATATCAGCAGCACCTGCCTCTCTGTGCTCAGCGTCGTCGTGGGTACGGTAGTTAGTTTTCGTGTGAGCGGCCCCCGCCAGGGGGCCAATTGGCCCCCTTTCTCGTGCTGTTTGCGCCAGCAGTCAAAGGGGCGACCGAAGGTCGAGCGAGGACACGAGAGCAGCGCTTTGCGCTGCGAAGTCCCGCAGCGACCCTTGACGGGTCGAGCTAATCATCAGGACACGGATTTGACTTAGAGGCAAGGGACCTTGCATACTGGGCAAGGAAGGTTGACAAGAACGCAAGGAAGGTTGACATGGCCAAGATTCCAGGTGCTTATGATACTGAGGGCGACTTTCCCGGCTGGGGGGAGATGGCGGTAATCCGTGGGGAGATGAAGGGGCTGAAGGTGCTCGTTGAAGCGCAGAGGCATATTCACGATTTCCACGAGAACCAGCTTCGGGAGTTCGTATTCAGGCTGCGCTATCGCCATTCGCCGTTCGACCCGCCGGATGGAGTGACCTGGGCCGAGATAGGCAAGGCATTCGAGATCAGCAGGCAGGCCGCGCAACAGCGGTTCGGCGTGTGGGTCGAGAAAATCCAAGGCGAAGAGCTGTCGAAGTACGAGACTGGCGATGAGCCGTGGAATGGTGGGGACGCATGAATACGGAGGAGCTGGATGGGATCTTCCTGTGCGGAGAGTTCAAGCGGCTGGAACAGGTCAAGTATGGGGCGAGTCACCCCAAGAGGCCGAATGAGCCGGTGCCTGGGATGTTCAAGATCGTTGTTGGGGTCGGGCCGGGTCTGAGCTTCGAACAGTCGGCGTCGTTCAACCGCATGGATCTGGCAACACACGAGGAGACGGTGGTGAGCCGAGTGGTCGGGGACGGCTCGGGGCTAGTAGGTCGGCTGGTGTACATCCGGATCGGTGTTCGTGGCAACAAGCAGGGCTACGCCAACCTGGAGGCGCTGAACCTTTACGTCATCGAGCGTGAGGCGGCGGCGTGAATGAGTGCGTATGGCCGACCCGGCATTATTGGATGGAAGTGTCTCCAGGGTCTGTGCAGATGAGGTCGAGCAAGTACGACCCAACTAAGCCAGGGCCGAAGCAGTCACGGGTCGGCGGTGTGGATGAGCCGAGTGGCGATGGACTGCGACGGGGTCGGATCAGGGGGTTCTCATCGGATTCGAGAGAACGGCTATCACGACGTGCCGTGTCGCTTCCCTGGGAGGAGGCGGTGGAGGCCGGAGGGATCGGGATGGTGACGTTTACCTACCCCGAGGCGTTTCCGACCGATGGTCAAGTGGCAAAGGCGCATCTGAAGCGGTTGTACGAGCGTTGGCGGAGTCGCTACGGCAAGCCGAAGGGAATGTGGAAGTTGGAGTTTCAAGAGCGTGGAGCGCCGCACTTTCACTGTTTTGTCGGGTTGCCGGAGTCGGAGGACGAACTTCGGGCGTGGTTGCTGCGCCAGTGGTACGAGGTGGTGGGCTCAGGGGATGAGCGGCATCTGTTCCACGGGGTGGACATTTCTCGTTGGCGCTGGGGATCGCTCGGGGAGAGCCGGGCTCGTGTCGGCGGATACTTCGCACGTCACGGTGCCAAGGGTTGGAAGTCGTATCAGAACCGGGTGCCGGTGGGATACGTGTCGCCTGGCCAGTTCTGGGGCGTATGGGGCTTGAAGCCAGCCGTGGACGTGATCCCGCTGGACTGGGGTGAGTACGTCCAGCATCGGCGGCTTACGTGGGCACTGGACGGCAAGAATCGGGAGCGGAAGGTGCGGAAGGGGGGCGGGGACCGAGGGGCGTTTGCTCTTTCAGTGGACGGTCATCAGACAGGAACGCGCTGGGTAGGTGCGCTGCGTCCGGCTGTGGACGGCCAGGAGCCGGGCGTAGCTGAGCGGGGTGCTCCCAAGGAGCGGGTCCCGTTGGATCGCCGGATCGGGGCGTGATACTTCGGGTGAGGGAA
>DASZLL010000051.1:0-20430 GCA_035552395.1 Acidimicrobiales bacterium | reverse complement strand
CTGAGCGCTGGCGGGCCGGCAAAGGACTCTTTTCTTCGCCGGCCCGCTGTGCGCCTGGCCGTTGCCGCCGTGTCGGCCGTGACAGACCTCCCCATCGCCGAGCGCTTTCGCCAGATCGCTTTTAGAGATAGGTGGCGCGGCGCGGCCGCCCGGGCTCCCGTGCCTCCGGCTCGCCATCAGCCGAGTCGTTTTGAGGTGCATATGCGCGTGCACAGGGGTTGATGGAGCGCGCGTAGGGACCCAGCCGCGACACGATGTTTGCGACATAGGCAGTCGCGCGTGAGCGCCCTGTCCCGATGGGCCGCAGTCGGGACGGGGGTGGCCACGGCATCGAGCCATCGCTTCGAGCGATAGAGAGGGCCCGGTCAGGAGGGCCCGGTCAGGAGGGCCCGGTCAGGAGGGCCCGGTCAGGAGGGCCCGGTCAGGAGGGCCCGGTCAGGAGGGCCCGGTCAGAGGACGCGGCCCTCTACTGACTCCTCGAGCGCACGCGCCTCGTCGGCCGACATCGTCCGGTACGCCCCACCCCTCTCCGCCTGCCACAACACCGATTCGTTGCTGTTCCAGCGTTCGGCCCGCAGCGCGCGTTTCAGGACCTTGTTGGTCGCCGTGATGGGCAGCGACGCGCTCATACGCACGAAGCGCGGCGCCCACTTGGTGCCGAGGTCGCCCTGGGCCGACAGGAACTCGGTCAACGCTCCGGGGTCCAGCACGTCAACTCCCGGGCGGAGCTGCACGGCCGCCATGACCTGGTCGCCGACCACGGGGTCGGGCACCGCGTAGACCGACGCCAGCACCACATCTGCGTGGCGCTGGAGGATCCGTTCGATCGGCGCGGAAGCGAAGTTCTCGCCGTCGACCCGAAGCCAGTCGTGGTCGCGGCCGGCGAAGTAAAAGAAGCCAGCCTCGTCGCGGTAGGCCAGGTCGCCGGTCCAGTACCAGCCCTCGCGCAGGCGGGCGCCCTCGGCCTCGTCGTTGCGCCAATAACCCTCGAACCCCGCACCGCCTGACTTGGACACGAGCTCGCCGATCGCTTCCTCCGCGTTCAACAGGCGGCCCTGCGCATCGAAGCGGGCGGGCGGGCACTCGGCGCCGGTCGCCGGATCGAGCACGACGGTGCCCTCGGGGGCGCGGCCGAGCGCACCGGAGGGTGTGTCCGGCGTCCGCTGCACTGTGGCGCCGCCCTCCGTCGAGCCGTACGAGTCCGTGACGGCGACCCCGAAACGCTCGGCGAAGCGTGCGACGTCGTCGGTCGATCCCTCGTTGCCAAAGGCGCGCACCAACGGGTTGTCGGCATCGTCGGGCTCCTCGGGCGTGGCCAGGATGTAGGCCAGCGGCTTCCCCACGTAGTTGAAGTACGTGGCCCCGGCGGCGCGCACGTCGGGCAAGAAGCCCGAGGCGGAAAACCGCCCCGCCGACGGGAGCGCAAAGGCCGAGCCGGCCACGAGCGCCGGGCCCCAACCGGCCATCAACGCGTTCGAGTGGAACAGCGGCATGGCCAGGTAGCAGACGTCGTCGCGCGTCAGCGCGTACATCCGAGCCACGATGGCGCCAATACGAGCCAGGCGCCCCTGGGTGCACAGGCACGCCTTGGGTGCACCCGAGGTGCCCGACGTGAAGAGCAGGTAGCCGAGGGAGTCGGGTGTCACGGACGGATCGAGGACGTCGGCGGCCGACGCACCGTCGAACCCCGCCAGCGCGGCTTGCGACGAGGCCGTGTCCACGACCAGCACGCGGGGGTTGTCGGCGTCGACCACGCCGATCCCGCCGCTGCCATGGCCCACGCGCGCCCCCTCGAGCAGCGGCAGCGAGGCGGAGTCGGTGACCAGGAACTGGCACTCGGTGTGGGACAGGTCGCGCACCAGCTCGTCGCCGCGGTGCGTCGGGTTGGCGCCTACCACCACGGCGCCGGTCAACGCGGCGGCCTCGAGCCAGAAGACGAATTCGGGGACGTTGTCCAACAAGACGGCCACGTGGAAGGGGTTGGTCGCGGGCCGACGCCCGGCGCGCAGCCAGGCCCCCCGCGACGCGGCCGCCGCGACCACCTCAGTGTGGCTGAGGCGCACGTCGCCCGCCCACAGGCCGAGCCCGGGGTCGTCGGCGCGGGCCAGCACGGCGCCGGCGATCGTCTCGGGCGGGGGCGCCGGCTCGGGGCCGGGCACGCCGGGGCCGGGCGCATCATCTGGGGTCACTTGCATCTCCAAAAGTCTCTGACCTGGGACGGAACTCCCATTATTGGAACACGTTGCACTTTAGCCCTCTCCGTGTTACCGTCGCAGGAGCGCCGGCGGAACGGACCGCGGCCGAAGCGGAGGACGGGCACACCCCATGGAATTCGGGATCTTCAACGCCGCGTGCGTGCTGCCGAGATACGAAGAGCGGCATGGCACCTCGGCCGAACATGACCGCATCATGGACGAGGTCGCGTTCATCGTGGCGGCCGACAAGGCCGGCTTCAAGTACACCTGGGCCTCCGAGCACCACTTCCTCACCACGTACTCGCACCTCTCGGCCTCCGAGTCCTTCCTCGCCTACTGCGCCGCCAAGACCAACAACATCCACATCGGCTCGGGCATCTTCAACATCACGCCCCCGGTGAACCACCCGGCCCGCATCGCCGAGCGGGTGGCCATGTTGGACCACCTGAGCGAGGGCCGCTTCGAGTTCGGCACCGGCCGCGGCTCGTCGACGACCGAGCAGCGCGGCTTCGGCATCAATGACCCCGACCTCACCCGCGAGATGGTGGCCGAGACCCTGCCCCAGATCGTGCGCATGTGGCGCGACGAGGAGTTCAGCTACGACGGCAAGTTCTTCTCCATGCCGCCCCGCAACGTGCTGCCCAAGCCCTACTCGAAGCCCCACCCGCCGATCTGGATGGCAGCCGGCAGCCCCTCCACCTTCGACCTGGCCGCCGAGATGGGCGTCGGGGTGCTCTGCTTCGGCTTCTCCACGCCCGACCAGCTCACCCCGCTGGTCGCCCGCTACAAGGAGAAGATCGAGGACTGCACGAACCCGGTCGGCGAGTTCGTCAACAACAACGTGATGATCACGACGCAGATGATCTGCATGGAGGACGGCGCCAAGGCCCGCCAGACGTTCCTCGATGCGGACTCGAACTACCACTTGAGCCTCGTGTTCCGCTATCTCGACACCTTCCCCAAGCCGCCGGGCATTCCCGAGTGGCCCGCCATCATCCCGGGCATGGACGCCGCCGCGCTCGACGCCGTCATCGCGTCCGGCGACATCGCAGTGGGCACGCCCGACGAGGTGGGCCGGGCCATCGAGCGCTACAGCACCACCGGGGCCGACCAGCTGGCCTTCGGCATGCTCTCGACCTCCATGGAGATCGAGTTGTGCCAAGAGGCCGTCGAGACCTTCGGCAAGCACGTGCTCAAGGATTTCGACAAGGACCCCGAGCACCTGACGACGAAGCACCGCAAGGCCGCCGCGTCGGCGGCCAAGTAACCGCTACAGGCGGAACTCGCCGGCTCCGAGCCGGCGGTCGATCTCAGCCGCGATCGCACCCGGACTGCGGTCCCCCGAGTCCACGCGGTGGCGTTCGGCGATCCCGTGGCGTTCGAACTGGTCCCACAGGTCCTCGACCACGGTGGCGTCGGCCAGCGCGGCGAAATGCTCGGGTTCGGATCGGCGGTCCTGGACGCGTTGGCGCACGACGCCGACAGGGGCGCGCAGCACGGCGTAGTGGAGCTCGACCCCGCGCGCGGCGCTCGCGTCGACGAAGAGGTCGACCATGTTCGGGTACAAGATGCCCTCGGCCACGATGAAGTACCCACCTGCGGCGAAGGCAGCGACCGTCTCGGCCGCGGCGCGCAGGATGACGCGGTTCTGCTCGTGCGCCTCGGGCAGCCAGGGCTCGATGAACCCCTGGCGTACCTTGGCGAAGAACCAGTCGAGATCGAGGCAGGCCGACGGCTCGTGGCGGTCGGCCACCAGGGGCGCCACCGTCGTCTTGCCGCCACCGGGAGAGCCGGTCAGGAGCAGGACGGTGGCTGGCGGCACGGGTGCATCATCGCGTGGGGGGCCATGGCGAGGCCCGGGCTCTTTGCAGCGTCCCGAGCCGTATTCGGGGGAGTTCCATAACATGAGCACCGACGCGCGAACCCGACCGCGTCTCGCTCATCTCCGGAGGTGCAGCATGCCGACCCTGTACGAGGCCGCCGGCGGTGACGAGGGGATTCACCGCCTGGAAGACATCTTCTATTCGAGCGTCCTCGTCGATCCGCTGCTCCAGCCGCTCTTCGGCCAGGGCCAGGCGAAACACGTCGAGCACCTCACCTGGTTCACCGCCGAATCCTTCGGTGGGCCCGACCGCTTCAGCCAGGAACTCGGCTTCGCCCATCTCATCGACGTCCACCGTGGCCTGCACATCACCGAGGAGCAACGGCAACGCTTCGTCGAGCTCTACGCGGCCGCCCTCGATGCCGCACGGGTGTCCGAGGACAAGGACTTCCGCCAAGCCGTCCTCGAGCACGTCGAGTTCGGGACTCGAGTCGCCATGCAGAACTCGAACGCCACGCGCGAGGAGGATCTGCATCCGTTGCGTGATGTCCCGCACTGGACCTGGGCCGGCGACGACGCGCCCGCCCGCTGAATGGAGCTCAGCCGGCGGACGCCATCCCGACGACCGGCTCGTTGAGTGGCGTGCCCCCTTCGGACCCGCCGAACCCGGCGTCGCCGTAGTTGAAGACGCCCCCGTCCGACGCGGCCAACCAGTAACCCCCGCCGTCAGACGGCGCAGCCATACCGACCACTGGCTTATTGAGCGGCGTGCCACCGGCCGAGCCAGCGAACCGAGCGTCGCCGAAGGTGAAGATCCCGCCGTCGGACGCCACGAGCCAGTAGCCGAGCCCGTCGGGAGTTGACGCCATCCCCACGACCGGCCTGTGAAGCGGGGCACCACCCTCAGAACCGTGGAATGCCGCGTCGCCGTAGCTGAAGATCCCCCCGTCGGACGCCACGACCCAGTAGCCGAGACCGTCGTGGGTCGTCGCCATGCCCACGATCGGCTTGTTGAGCGGCTTGCCGCCCTCCGACCCGTAGAACTGGGCGTCGCCGAAGCTGAAGATGCCGCCGTCGGACGCGACCATCCAGTAGCCGCCACCGTCAGGAGTGGCGGCCATGCCGACGATGGGCGCGTTGAGCGGCTTGCCACCCTCCGACCCGAAGAAGGCCGCGGCGCCGTAGTTGAAGATGCCGCCGTCGGACGCCACGAGCCAGTAGCCGTTGCCCGATGCCGTTGGCGCCATCCCGACGACGGGCTCGTTCAGCGGCGTCCCACCGGTGGAGCCGAAGAACTGTGCGTTTCCGAACGAAAAGAGCCCGCCGTCGGACGCCACCAGCCAGTACGACGCGTTCGGCGGCGCCGCGGGCGGCGGTGAGGGCGGCCCGGGAAGGCCGGCCGAGCCGGAGAACGCGACCACCTGGTCGCTTGTCGGCGCCAATAACAGCCCATCGCCAACCGACGGGGTGGGAAAGTGGTTGGCCTGGGTGCCGAGCGAGACCTGTTGGGCCGCGGCACCCGTCGAGGGATTGAGCCCGTAGAGATTCCCGTTGCCGATGGACCACTCCAGCCCTCCCGCGGTGATCGGTGGGCCGTGGGCGCCGCTCGTGGTCTGCCACAGCGTGCCCAAGGGGCTGGTCTGGATGGCTTGCACACCGTTGCCACAGGGCACGTAGACGACCGTCCCGTTCACGGCGTCCCCGCCGTCGGAGTCGCTCCCGCACGCCGCGATCTGCGGCGCGCCGGTGATGCCGCCGAGCGAGGACTGGTTCAGGAGATAGGCCAGAGAGGATTTGCCGACCTGCAAGGCCGTCCCGTTCGAGAGCAGTGCCGGCGGGCTCGATCCGAGGTCCAGGTCGTGTGCGTTGTCGCTCGACCACGTTGTCGGAGCGAAGAACTGCACACGGGCCAAGCCCGGTGAGAGTTCCAGCACCGAGTCGCCGAAGTCGTAGGGGGTCGCCGAGGATCCGTTGCCGGTGGTCACCCAGATGTTGCCGGCCGAGTCGACCTCGGGCGCCGCGCCGCCCATCCAGACCGCCCCATCGTGACCGATCGGCACCGCCTGGTAATAGCCCGGTGTGCCGCCGGCCTCGGGCACCGAGGAGACCCAACCGCTGTAGGTCGAGCAGTCGCCGTCATTGCCGCCGTAGCCGAAGACGACGTTGCCGTTGCTCAGGTCCAGCCCGGTGCGCTGCAGGATGGCGGTCGTCGGCTGGCCGGGCGGGTCGACGCCCTGGTTCAGTTCGCGGTCGCCCGTGAAGATGTTCAGCCCGACCAAGAAGTGAGCGGCTGTCCCGTTCACCAGTTCATCGGCCACGGCGAAGATCTCACCGCGCGCCGAGTCGACGACCGGCGTCCCCGTAATGCCCATCAGCGGGCTGATGTCGCCACACGGCAGGTCGCTCGAAGGCACCGGGGTCGCGACGTGGGTCGACCACAGGATCGATCCATTGTCGGCCGCCAGCGCGTAGATCGTGTCGTTCTCCGTCGCCACGAAGACGCGCCCGCCCGTCACGAGCGGCTCACCGTAGACCTGTCCGTCGAGGACCGGTGAGGTCCACGCATGATTCGGCGGTGAGAACGTGAGCCCGGAGGTGTCAGCCCCGGTCCCGAGTGGGTTGCCGTGGTACACCGTCCACGATGTGGTGGCGTCGGCATGCGCGACCGCCGCGCCGGCTGCGTCACCCGAACCCGAACCCCAACCCGTCGGTACCGCAACGAGGAACGCCGTCAACGCGAGGACGACACTGGCCATACGCACGGATCGATGCTTACCCGGTTCAGATGAAATGATGCCGACTCCATTCCCCCGGGCGAATGCGGCACGCGAGGCGCGAACCACGACCACGCCACGACCACGCCACGCCACGCCCGCGCGCTACGACCCGGTGCCCACCTCCGTGGCATTCACGATCGCGGCCGCCCAGGTGTAGTCGGGCTTGCCACTTGGTGAGCGCTCGACGGCGTCGACGACGTGCAGGCGCCTTGGCAGCTTGTACCCGGCAATGGAGGTCCGGCAATGCTCCTGGATCGCCTCCAAGGAGGGCGCCGCGTGCCCGACGCGGGGCTGGATGATGGCCGCCACCGTCTGGCCCCAGCGCTCGTCGGGCGCGCCGCACACAATGGCGTCCATGACGTCGGGGTGCGAACGCACGGCCGACTCGACCTCCTCGGGGAAGATCTTCTCGCCCCCCGAGTTGATGACGATCGATCCGCGGCCAAGCAACGTGATCGAGCCGTCCGCCTCGACCGTGGCGTAGTCGCCGGGCATCACGTACCGACGCCCCTGCACCTGAATGAAGACCTCGGCCGTCTTCTTCGGGTCGTTGTAGTAGCCGACCGGGATGTCACCCGAACGGGCGATCTTGCCGATGGTGCCCGAACCCGGCTCGACCGGCTCGAGGTTCTCGTCGAACACCACCGTCTCGCCGAGGAGGTGCACGGTCGGGCCGCTCTTCATCGCCGTGTTGCCCGCCGTCACCACCGTCATCCCGTTGTTGCCGCCCTCGGACGAGCCGATGGCGTCGGTGATCACGAGGTTCGGCAGTTGCAAGAAGAACTGGTCCTTCACCGGGGCCGAGAACAGGGCCGCTGAGGAGACGACCGCCAGCAGGGTCGACAGGTCGTAGGACGAAGCAACCGGCTCGTCCAACTGCTCCACCAGCGGCTTGCCCATGGCGTCGCCCGTGATCATCACCGAGTTGACGCGTTCGGAGCCGACGAGGCGCCAGACGTCGTGCGGATCGAACTTGGCCATCAGCACGATCTTCGAGCCGACGAAGCTCTGGCCCATGACGCACCACTGTGTCGCCCCGTGCATGAGCGGCGCCACCGGCAGGTGCACCATGCCACCACCGGCGCCCTTCTCGACCATCACCGCGGGGTCGGTGATGCGCGTGTTGGTCACCGGGTCGGTCCCGCCGCCCAGCGCGTAGAAGACGTCCACGTGACGCCAGACCACGCCTTTCGGCATCCCAGTCGTGCCGCCGGTGTAGAGGATGTAGAGGTCGTCGCCCGAGCGGGGCCCGAAGTCACGCGCCGGCGACTGCCCCTCCATTGCGGCTTCGTAGTCGACGGACCGCGGCGCCACCACGACGTCGGACCCGTCCTCGATCACCAACACCTGCCGCAGGTCCGGGAGCTCGGGCAGCAGCGCCGCCACGAGCGGCGAGAACTCGCGCTGGTACACGAGCGCCTGCAGGTCGGCGTTGGTCAGGAGGTACTGCAGCTCGTCCTTGACGTAGCGGTAGTTGATGTTGATCCAGATCGCCCGCAGCTTGAAGACCGCCCAGGCCGTCTCGACCCACTCGACGGAGTTGTAGGAGTAGATCCCGACGTGGTCTCCCGGCCCGATGCCCTGGGCCGCCAGATAGTGGGCGAGCTGGTTCGCCCGGGCCTCCATCTCGGCGTAGGTGCGTCGCTTGCCGTCCGCAACCAGGTACTCCCGTTCGGGATAGGCGTCGACGGCCGCCTCGAACAGGTCGGCGAGGTTGAACTCCATCGGCCGAAGGTTAGAACAGGTTCTCGTTCTGCGGGCAATCGTGGACAGCCCTCATGCGGTAACGCTCTCCGCGACGAACCCGGACCACACGTCGACCCATTCGCGCCACACGGGCGGCGGGTAGTCGTGCCCCATGCCCTCGATCTCGACGTACCGGGCACCTGGGATGAGCTCGGCGGTGCGGCGCCCGCCGCTCGGCGCGATGAGGGTGTCGCGGCTGCCGTGGATGACCAGGGTGGGCAGATCGATCTGCCGCAACTGGTCCGTGCGGGAACCGTCGTGCCCGACCGCTCGCATCTGGCGGCCGATGCCCTTCGGGCAGAAGCAGCGGTCATAGGCCGCGGCGGCCCGGGCCGCCAGGGCATCGTCGTCGAGCCACTCGGGCTTGGAACCGTAGATGTGCAGTGCGGCGACGTGACTCGCGATGTAGGCCTCTCTTGATTCCGCCGGCGGTGCCATCAAGACGGCCAGGGCCTCCTCGGAGCTGTCGCCGTACCCGGGCTCGCCGGTCCTCGACATCACCGACGTCATGGAGAGGAGACGATCGGGGTGGTCGATGGCCAGCCGCTGCACGATCATCCCACCCATGGAGCAGCCCATGACGTGTGCACGGTCGACGCCGACCGCGTCGAGCACGGCGATGGCGTCCGCGGCCATATCGGCCAGTGTGTAGTCGACGTGCTCCAGCTTCGTCGACAGCCCGACATCGCGATTGTCGAACCGGACCACCTGGAAGCCTTCGGCGCAGAACAGCTCGCACCACTCGACCGCGTAGTTGATGCACTGCGATCCGAGGCCGTTGACCAACAGCAGGGTCGTTCGACGCGCGTCGCCGAAGGTCTCGTAGTAGATCTCGACACCACCGTTGGTTGCAGTGCTCATCAGTGCCCTCCCATTTTTTCTGGATCGTAACGGCGACAGGCTGGTCCGGCCGCTCGGCGGCAAATGCCACGGTTGGGGCGACCGCAGTAGGGTTCCGCCATGGCTTACCCCACTGCCACATCCCGCGACATCGCCGCGCCCGCCGACAAGGTCTGGGGTCTGGTCGCCGACCTGCCGCGCATGGGGGAGTGGTCACCGGAGAACCGGGGCGGCAAGTGGGTCAAGGGGGCCAACGGGCCCGCCCTCGGCGCGGTGTTCAAGGGCAGCAACAAGAACGGGCTGCGCCGCTGGTCGACCACGGTGACCGTCGTGGCCTGTGAGCCCGGCAAGGTCTTCGAGTTCGCGGTCACGTCGGGACCACTTGCCGTGGCCACCTGGCGCTACGAATTCGAGGCGACCGACGGCGGCTGCCGCGTCACCGAGTCGTGGAAGGACCAACGCCAGCCGTGGTTCGCCACCGTGGCGCGGGTCATGGGTGATCACAGCGCCGGTAACGCAGAGCGCCAGATGGCCGAAACGCTGGCCAGCTTGGCCAAGGCTTCCGAGTAGGACCCTTGGCGGGCTGGGCTACTTGCCGGACTCGAGACGACGCACCACGTGGCCGGCCGCGGCCTCGTCACCAGGCCCACCCCGCTCGAGCAGTCGCGCCACCACGGCCTGCCGGTGGGCGGCGTCGACGTTGCCGCCGTACTTGAACTTCGCCAGCACCTGCGAGACGCGGATCTCTAGGCCGAGGATCCCGAAGAGTTTCGCCGCGTGCGCCTCCGCCGGGTCTGCCACCTCGACGACGGGCTGGAACGCCGAGAGCTGGCGCCGCAGGATCGCCGCCACGCTGCCGGGCGTCACCCGCTCGTCGTGCACCCGGGCAGAACCGGCCAGCTGCACGGCGCCGTAGTACGTCGTCGGGATCCCCAGCAACGGGTCCTCCGGCCCGATCGCCTTCCAGGCCGACGGCACGAAGGCCCAGTCGTTCGCCACGCTCAACACGACCCGGGGGTTCTCGGCCAGCGCGTCGAAGACGGGGTTGCCCCGCACCAGGTGCAGCCAGACCGTCGAGCCGGCCAACACGAACTGCGTCGGCACGACGACGGGGAACGCGCGATCGGGGCCGCCGGCCGCAACCATGTGCCCGAAGGGGTGCCCAGCAACGAAGGTCCGCCACTCGGACTCGTCGAGGGTGGCGTCGACCGCAGCGATGTGCATGCGAAAAGTGTGGCACCGGCCGGATCTGGCTAGGACGGACCTCCGTGCCGATCGCGGAGGTCCGCGAGGCACTGGTCGATCCAGCCCATGTACGTGCGTTCGACCTCTATCCCGAGCCGGAGCGCGTAGAGCTGTCCGGGCACCACCCGGCCGAAGTCCACCCCACGCAAGACGGTCTCAAGCTGTTCGAACTCGGCCAGTTGGTCGGCATGGCGGCGCTGCTGATCGAGGAGAAGTTCGCGGGTGACGTCTGGATCGGTGAGGCTGGAGAAGTAGATCTTGGCCAGCGACTCGTCGTAGACCCGGTACGACGCCGCCGGGCTCCCTAGCCAGTCGTCCACCGCGTCTGACCCTTTGGCCGTGAGCGCAAGCAACTGCCTATTGCGCTTCGAGGCGTCGCCGCGTGGCTCGACGAACCCGTCGCGCCGCAGTCGGTTGGCCTGCTGGTACACCTGGCTGTGCTGGGCGTACCAGAAGAAATTGATGGAGGAGCTCATCTCCTTCTTGAGGTCGTACGAGCTGCGGGGGCCGTTCTTCAGGAAGGCCAGGAACAGGTGATCCCCGGTCGAGAGCTTTCCGTCGCCCATTGACAGTCCATTTTAGACTATGTAACCTGCTCTCGTTAGACAGTACAGAATGGACTAAGGAGGCGGCATGTCCATTGGGGTGTGGGTCTGGGGAATTGAGGGCGCCGTGTCAGCCTCGAGTCTGCTGATCGGCCGACCGTGGACGGCCTGGCTCAGTGGCCGGCGCTACAACGAGCAGGTCCGGACCCATCCCGTGTTCATGGAGGCCAACGGGTGGATCACCGCCGTCTGGACCCTTTATTTCGCGCTGGCGGCCACGGTCACCGCGCTGACCAACCCATGGTCCGCGCTTGCCTTCGCCGTGCCCACCCCGCTTCTGGCCTGGGCCTCGTTTCGGATCGGGGACCGCTATCCCGACTGGAAAATGGAACGGGCGACGACGAAAGGAAGCACGGCCATGACCACACGGGCGCAGGACGAGCTGCGAGAGATGATCACGGGCAAGAGCGACGACGAGATCGTGGCCTTGCTGCAAGAGGCACCCGGTGGCGCGACGGCGGTCCTCGACATGACCATGGCCGGAATGGCCGACGCCCTCGATCCCGACCGCGCGCTGGACTGCGTGGTCGGCTACGAAATCGACTCAGAAGGCGACACGCTGTCCTACCGCATTGAGGTGCGGGACCACGAGGTGGACGCGGCTCGGCGCCCGCCCGATGACGCCCGGGTCGTCCTCCAGCTCAACGCACCCGAGTACCTGCGTCTGATCACCGGCCTGCTCGACGGCACCGAGGCGTTCATGTCAGGTCGGATGCGTATCTGCGGCGACGTCATGTTCGCGCCGCAGATCGGCCGCATGTTCCGCTCCACGTAGCCCGCAAAGCGCCTCAGCCCGCCGCCGGCGCTCCGATCTCCTCAATCGACTCGGCCCGGTGCCGCTTGTAGTCGACCTTGCCGTTGGGCGCCCGTCCGATGGTCGCCACATTCCGCACCCGCCGCGGCGCTTTGTACGACGCCAGCCGGCCCTTGACGTGCTCGATCAGCTCGGCCTCCGACACCTCGTCTCCGGACGCGCCGTCGATCGGCTCCACGACGGCGACAATCGTCTCGCCGTACGTCGGGTGCGGGATCCCCACGACCACGGCGTCGCGCACCAGCGCGTGCGTCTTCAACGCCTCCTCGACCTCTTCGGGGAAGATCTTCTCGCCGCCCGAGTTGATGCAGACCGAGCCGCGCCCGAGCAGGTGAATGGTCCCGTCCGCGTCGACCTGCGCGAAGTCACCGGGGATGGAGTACCGCACCCCGTCGATCCGCTTGAAGGTGCGGTCGGACTTCTCCTCGTCCTTGTAGTAGCCGAGGGGGTTGCGCCCACCCAGCGCCAGCACGCCGACTTCATCAGAGCCAGGAGACACCTGCCGGCCGTCCTCGGTGAGCACCTTCACGTCCGGGCCCAGCATGAACGAGGCCGTCTTGGCCGCCGCGCCGCCGCCCGACACCGACATGCCCATCCCCAGCGCCTCCGACGAGCTGAAGGCGTCGACCAGCAGCACGTTGGGGTGGTGGGCCAGCAGCTCCTGCTTGACCGGCTCGCTCCACATGGCGCCCGAGGAGATCACCATCAGCAACGAGCTCAGGTCCCAGCGGCCCGGGTGCTCGTCGAGCGCCGCCAGCAGCGGTCGGGAGAAGGGGTCGCCCACGATCACGAGGCCGTTGACCTTCTCGCGCTCGACCGTGTCGAGGAGCTCGACCGGGTCGTACTTGCGCGACTCGAGCAAACAGACCCGGCCGCCCTCGGCCAGCGTGGTGTTCGCCGTGAAGCCACCCGTGCCGTGCATCAAGGGGCACGCCGGCATCAGGGTCACGCCGCCGGGCGACGCCTCCAACGCGACCCGCACCACTTCGACGCCACCGTTCACGTCGTAGTGGCGCACGCCGCCGTCGATGAGGCGCGCAAAGAGGTCGTCCTGGCGCCACATGACGCCCTTGGGCATCCCGGTGGTGCCGCCGGTGTAGAGCATGTAGAGGTCATCACCGCTGCGCCCCCAGGGCGCCCGCGTCCGCCCCACCACGCACTTGATCGCGTCCTCGTACGGCGTGGCCCAGTCCGGGCACGGGCCCGAACCGTCGTCGACCCAGAGCCAGCCCTTCACCCCGGGGACGCGGTCGAGTATCCGCTCGATGCGGTCGGCAAAGGCACCGTGGAACACGACCGCCACCGCGTCCGCGTTCTGCCACAGGTAGGAGAGCTCGTCGTCGCCGTAGCGATAGTTGGTATTCACCGGCACGAGGCCGACCTTCATGGCGGCGTAGGTGGCCTGCAGGTACTCGGGCGAGTTGTAGAGGTACACCGCGACCTTGTCCTGCTGCGCCACGTCCAGGTCCAACAGGAACTGGGCCACGCCGTCGGCGCCCCGGTCGAACTCCTCCCACAGCAGCGTCCGCGATCCTTGGACGACGGCCGGGTGGTCCGGTTGCACGTCCGCCACGGTCTCCCAGACGTCTGCGTAGTTCCAGTCAGTCATTCCTCGCTCCAATCCCGCCTTGTTCGCTCTACGCGCTGCTCGACTCATAGGCCGACCCGGCGCAGAGCCGCGTCAGCCGCCGACACGTGTCGACCCCCCCGCCCGCCGAAATGCGCGGAGCGAGATGATGAGAATACGCTCCCGCCGTGGACCTCGGCCTCCCCGGCGACGACGATCCCCGCCGGCGCCGAGTCAGGGACTGGCTCGAGGATCACCCGCACCCCTCCGGCCGCCAGCTCGCCGAGGCCGGTTACGTGGTACCGCACTGGGCCCAGCCCTTCGGCCTCGACGCCGACCCGCTGACCCAGCTGGTCATCGACGAGGAGCTCAAGAAGGCCGGCGTACACCGCCCGATCAACCCGATCGGCATCGGCTGGGCCGGCCCGACGCTGCTCTATGCAGGCACCGACGAGCAGAAGGAGCGCTGGATCTGGTCGCTGCTCTCGGGCGAGGAGTTCTGGTGCCAGCTCTTCTCCGAGCCGGGTGCCGGCTCGGACCTGGCGTCGCTCACGACGAAGGCCGAGCGCGACGGCGACCACTACGTCATCAACGGCCAGAAGGTCTGGACCAGCTACGCCCACATCGCCCACTGGGGCATCCTCTTGGCGCGCACCGACCCCACGGCGACGAAACACCAGGGCATCAGCTACTTCGTCTGTCCTATGGACGCCCCGGGCATCGAGATCCGCCCGCTCATCGATATGACCGGTGAGCACGCCTTCAACGAGGTCTTCCTCACCGACGTGCGCATCCCGGCCGACCACCTCGTCGGACCCGAGCACGGCGGGTGGGAGCTGGCCAAGGTGACGCTCGGCAACGAACGGGTCTCGCTCAGCGGCGAAGGGGCGCTGTGGGGCATGGGGCCGACCGCGGACGACTTGGTCTCGGTCATTCGGGCCGCCGGCGGTGCGCCTGACCCGGCCACCCGTGACCGCCTGGTCGAGGTCTTCATCGAGGGGCAGATCCTGCGGGTCCTGCGCCTGCGCATGGTCTCGGCCGTCCTGGCCGGCAAGGTGCCCGGCGCCGAGGCCTCGGTGCGCAAGGCCATCGCCGACGCCCACGGCCAGCACATCATGGACATTGCTCGCGACCTGGCCGGTCCCCACGCCATGTTGGAGGGCACCGGCCCGGTCGGCGGTTGGGGTCCCGAGGGCGCCAAGTTGGGGGAGAACTCCTGGTCGCGGGGCTTCTTGTTCTCCCCGGCCCTCACCGTCGGAGGCGGCACGGCCGAGGTGCAACGCAACATCGTGGCGGAAAAGGTGCTCGGACTTCCGCGAGATACGTGACTCGCCGCCGTTCCCCCTTCCGGTACGGGGCGTATCCGTGCCCGCGCGTCGTGACGCCGAACGGTGACACGGCCGACGAGAGCAACGCTGGTCTGGGTGGGAAGTGGCTGCTGAGAGCCAGATGATCAGGGGAGGTTCGATGCGGGGTTCCGCACGGAAGGTGCTCGTGTCGGCGGCGTGCGTGCTCGGCCTGGCGGCCACGGCCGCCCCGGTTCTGGCCTCCGCCGCCGCCTCGCCTGCTGCGGCGGCGGCTCCAGCGAGCTCGGCGGGCTCCGGCCTCCCCACCCCGGGCATCTACCACGAGCCGATCCTCGGCAAGGTCGTGTTGCCGGGCCTCGGCTCGCTCCTCGGCCACAGCCTGCGCCACGCCACCGACGTGCAGTCCTCGAACTGGAGTGGCTACGCCGACGTCAACGACACGTACACCTCGGTCGCCGCGAGCTGGACCGAACCCACCGTGAACTGCAGCTCTGGCGGCGGGGGCGGCGGAGGCCTCCTCGGCGGTCTGCTGGGCGGCAACGGCCTCGGCAACCTGCTCGGCCCGGGCGGATCGGCGGCTTCCTTCTGGGTCGGCCTCGACGGGTACTCGTCGTCGAGTGTCGAGCAGCTCGGGACGGACTCGGACTGCAATGGCAGCACGCCGGCCTATTACGCGTGGTGGGAGATGTACCCCAACCCGTCCCAGGTGCTCTCCTCCTCCACGTACCCGGTCCACCCGGGTGACCAGATCACCGCGTGGGTGGCGTCCAACTCCTCGGGCACGAACTTCTACCTGGCCGAGAAGGACACCACCGCGGGCTGGTCGTTCTCGACCGCACAGACGTCGAGTGGCTTCGCCCGCTCGTCGGCCGAGGTCGTCGCCGAGGCGCCATCGTCGTGCAACCTCCTGTTCTGCAGCGAGGTGCCCTTGTCGAACTTCGGCCAGATCTCGTTCGGCAACGCCAACCTGATCGACAACTCGGGTAACGACGGCTCGCTCTCGAGCTTCGCCGCCAACGAGATCACCATGGCCTCGGGCGGCCGAACCGAAGCCGTGCCCAGCGCTCTCAGCGCGGATGGCAAGTCGTTCTCCGTCAACTGGCAGAACTCCTGACCGACGGCGTCACGAACCGCACCTTCTTTCGTTCATAACCAACTCCACGTCAGAGCGTTCTCACAGCATCCGCCCCTCAGCGGGCGGGCAGCCAGTACCCGGGTCGGCGGACTATCCGGGGCCCGCCAGCTGAGGGGACGGGCCGGGGCCGCACCCAGCGCGCGGCACGCCGCTCGGGCCCCCGAGCCGCCGTGATGTTGTTCAGGTCTCCAGCGGGCCTGCGTGGGCGAAACCCTGGCGGACGCCCTGCCCCGCCCGCGCCGTCAGCTGCTCGGGCTCGTAGAGCATCAGATAGGCGTTCCGGGCGTGGTCCCGCGAACGGTTCTTGAACACCATGGCCAGCGTGGCCGGGTCGTCCGACTCGTCCTCGTGAACGAAGACTTCGAGGATGGGCGTGTTCGTCATGAGCTGCGCCATCATGATCCCCGTCGAGGCCTCGTGGGCGCAGACCTTGTCCACTTTCTCCTTGCCGGGCATGCCCAGGGCGACGACGATCCGGCAGCCCTCCTCCTCGATCAGCTTCTTGGCCGCCACCGCCAGGTCCTTGAAACCCGGCACGGTGCGGCGGATGGTGGTGAAGGTCGTCCCGAACCCCGGGCACTGCGATAACTCGTCGACCGCCTCCCCGCCCATGTCGTAGCGGGCAAACATCGTGTCGACGACGCCGATCAGGTCCATGACCCATTTTCGCGCAAGATGCGCATTGGCCCGTCCGGCCCGGCGGCGTCCAGAATCGGTGCGTGAGCAGCACCCCCTTAGAAACCACCCCCAACTGGGTCGAGCGTGACGCCGCCGTTGTGTGGCACGGCTTCACCCAAATGGCCGCCTACGCCGACAACGCCCCCCTGATGATCGAGCGGGCGGAGGGCAGGGAGCTGATCGACGCCGAGGGGCGCCGCTACCTGGACGCCATCTCATCGCTCTGGGTCAACACCTTGGGGCACTGCGTCCCGGAGCTCGACGCCGCTCTGGCCGCGCAAGCGGCCAAGGTGGCGCACTCGACCATGCTTGGCAACGGCAACACGGTCGTGGTCGAACTGGCCGAGGCGCTCGCTCCCGTCGTGCCGCTGGACGAGCCTCACTTCCTCTTCGCCGCCGACGGAGCCGTGGCGGTCGAGCAGGCGCTGAAGATCGCGTTTCAGTACTGGATCAATCGCGGCGTCGATGGCCGCACCCAGTTCCTCGCGCTGGGCGACGCCTATCACGGCGACACCATCGGGTCGTTGTCGCTCGGCGACGGCGGTGTCTTCAGCGCGGCGTTTGGTTCCTTGTGCTTCCCGGTCGTGCGCAGTCCCGGGTACGCCGACCCCGGCTGGGCAGACAAGACCTGCACCACGATCGCGGCGCAAGCGGATCAGTTGGCCGCGGTCGTGCTCGAGCCGCTCGTCCAGGGGGCGGCCGGCATGTTGGTCGCCGAACCCGCGGACGTGCGGCGCGTCGGCGACGCGTGTCGCGACGCCGGGGTGCTGCTCGTGTGCGACGAGGTCGCGACCGGGTTCGGTCGGACCGGGTCGTTGTTCGCGTCGGAACAGTGCGGGGTGCGTCCCGATCTGCTGTGCCTCGGCAAGGGCATCACCGGCGGCTACCTGGCCATGTCGGCCACAGTGGCTTCGGGACGCGTGTTCGACGCGTTCCTCGGCGCCGATCTCGGGCCGTTGACCTTTTATCACGGGCATTCTTATGGAGGGAACGCGCTGGCCGCCGCGGTCGCCCTCGAGCATCTCCGTCTCCTCGAGTCCTGGGACGTGCTCGACAACGTGCGGGCTCGCGCCGCGCAGCTGGCAGAGCTCCTGACGCAGCGTGTCGTCCCGAGTGCCTCGGTGCGGGACGTCCGCCAGCGCGGGCTGATGGTCGGCGTGGAGCTGGCGCCACCCGAGGACGGGCTCCGCTGGGGTCGCCGCGTCTGCGCCGGTGCCGTGGCCCGGGGCGTGTTGCTGCGGCCGCTGGGCGACGTCGTCGTGGTGATGCCGCCGCTCACCATCACCGACGACGAGATCGTGCGGGTGGTCGACGCGCTGGTGGACGCGCTCGACGAGGTGACGCGGTCGTGAGGTCGAACGACTGGGCCGATCGCATCCGGGCGCAGCTCGCACAGGTGGTCGACGAGGGGCGCTGGCGCGCCCCGCGGGAGTTCGACGCCTGGGGACCCGAGGGCGCGCTCGAGGGTGCTGACGTCGTGTCGTTCGCGTCGAACGACTATCTCGGGTTGAGCGCGCACCACGATGTCGTGGCCGCCGCCCACGCCGCCCTCGATCGCTGGGGTACCGGCGCGGGTGCGTCACGCCTCGTCACGGGTTCTCGACCGGTCCACGCCGACCTCGAGCGGGGGCTGGCCGGGTGGAAAGGCACCGAGGCCGCCGTCTGCTTCCCCACGGGATTCGCCGCCAATCTGGGTGTCCTGAGCGTGCTCGGTGGTCCGGGCGTGCGCGTCCTTTCGGACGAGCTCAATCACGCCAGCATCATCGATGGCTGCCGCCTCTCGCGTTCGCAGGTGGCGGTCTATCGCCACTGCGACCTCGCGCACCTCGAGGATCTGCTGGCGTCAGGTGGGGGAGGGGTCGACACGCCGGCGCTGGTGGTCACCGACTCGGTCTTCTCCATGGACGGGGATGTCGCGCCGCTGGACGACCTTCTCGCGATCTGTGCTCGTCACGGCGCCCTGCTCGTCGTCGACGAGGCGCACGCCGTGCTCGGGCCGCACCTCGACATGGCGGCCGTCGAGGAACCGGCGCGGTCGCGCCTCGTCCGGGTGGGGACGCTGTCGAAGACCTTGGGCGCACTCGGCGGGTTCGTCGCGGCCTCACGCGACATCGTCGACCTGGTGATCAACCGGGCTCGGCCCTACATCTTCTCGACCGCCTTGCCCCCGGCCGACGCCGCCGCGGCGCTTGCCGCTCTGCGGATCCTGCGCGCAGAAGAGGGTGAGGCGCTCGTGGCGCGGCTGGCCTCTTTGGTGGGCCGCCTCTCCGAGGCGGGGGTGGCACCGGCGGCGCATCCGAGTCCCATCGTCCCCGTCATCCTGGGATCCGAAGAGGCGGCGATGCACGCGTCCGCCACCCTTCTCGATGCCGGGCTGTGGGTGCCGGCCATCCGCCCGCCGACCGTGCCGGTCGGCACGAGCCGGCTGCGCGTCACGCTGTCGGCGGCACATCGTGACGTGGACGTCGACCGGCTCATCGACGCGCTCGGTGCGTTCCCGGCCCTCGCGCCCCCCGTGGCCGCGGCGCGCTAGTGGCGCGTCCGGACCGAGTGGTCGCGGTCGTCGGGACGGGCACGGACGTCGGCAAGACGTGGGTCACGGCGCGGCTGATCCGTCAGCTGCGCGAGGGGGGAATCAGCGTCGCGGCCCGTAAGCCGGCGCAGTCGTTCGATCCGACAGACGACCCCAGCGGCAACGACGCCACCGTGCTCGGTGCGGCGAGCGGCGAGGCGCCCGAGACGGTATGTCCGGCGCACCGATGGTACGAAGTGGCGATGGCGCCGCCGATGGCCGCGGCAGCCCTCGGTCGTCCTGCTCTCACGTTGGCCGAGCTGGTCGACGATTTGCGCTGGCCGGAGGAACTGGTGGAGGTTGGGTTCATCGAGACGGCGGGGGGTCTGCGTTCGCCGATCGCCGATGACGGCGACTGCCTGGGGCTGGTCAAGGCGGTGGCACCCGACTGTGTCCTGCTCGTCGCGGACGCCGGCCTCGGCACCATCAACTCGGTCCGACTCACCGTTGACGCACTCGGAGAGCTCTCTGTTCCGATCTTCGTCGTGCTCAACCGATTCGACCCGGCCTCGGACCTGCAACGGCGGAATCAGGCCTGGCTCGATGGCCGCGACCGCCTCCACGTGTCCACCACTCCAGGTGGTGAGGCGGACTTGGCGAAGCTCGTTCGGACCGTGGAGGGTCAGGTTGGCGGCGGCGGCGATGGGTAGGAATCGCGTAGCTCACTAGGTCTGAGCCGTGAACAAGGGAGGGCGGGCTATGGCTGCAGGCATCGACCAGGCGACAAGTTGCACGTACACGACATATGTGCGGGCCACACCGCAGCGGGTCTGGCAGGGCCTCACCGACCCCGCCGATACAAAAAGGTACTGGCGGCACCAAACGGCCGGGGAAAAGACGTTCCGTTCGGACTGGGAAAAGGGTTCGACTTGGGACCTCGAGCACCACGAAGTCGGGCTCGTCGTCAGCGACCCCGAACAGGTGATTCTCGAGTCCGATCCCTACACCAGGCTCGCGTACACCTGGCACACCTTCACACCCGAGTGGGCTGTCGAGGTGGGCATGGACGAAGCCACCGCCGACACGTGGCGGGCCGAGCCTCGCTCCAAGGTGTCCTACGACATCGAAGACGTGGGGCACGGCGTGGCCAAGCTCACGGTGATCCACGATGGCTTTGCGCCCGGCAG
>DASZLL010000050.1:0-15190 GCA_035552395.1 Acidimicrobiales bacterium | reverse complement strand
CGCCCTCGCCATCCCTCTCGTGTCCTTCTACTTCATCTCCATCGCCATCGGGAAGTTGCTCGGCCGTTGACGGCCCCGTGGCCCGACCAGGAGACGGCCGGGGCGTCGGAGTTCGAGGCCGGCCTGCCGTTCGCGCTCGACGACTTCCAGCGCGAGGCGTTCGCCGCGCTCGATGCCGGACACTCGGTGCTGGTCTCGGCGCCGACCGGTTCGGGAAAGACCCTCGTGGCGGCGTACGCGGTGCACCGTGCGCTGGCCGCCCGCGGGAAGGCGTTCTACACGACGCCGCTCAAGGCCCTCTCCAATCAGAAGTACGGCGAACTGGTGGCCTCCTACGGCGAAGACCACGTCGGATTGCTCACTGGGGACACGACCCTCCGGCCCCGGGCACCGGTCGTCGTCATGACCACCGAAGTGCTGCGCAACATGCTCCTGGCCGGCTCTGATCTCCTGGAGGGCCTGCACAGCGTCGTCCTCGACGAGGTCCACTTCATCCAGGATCCCTACCGGGGTGGTGTGTGGGAGGAAGTCCTGGTCATGTCGCCTCCCGAGATCCGCTTCGTGTGCCTCTCGGCCACGGTCAACAACGCAGGAGAGCTGGGCGGGTGGTTGCGCTCGGTGCGAGGCGACACCGCAGTGATCGTGGAGCGGGAACGGCCGATCGTCCTGCGCCACCACTTCGCCGTGCACCGGCGCGAGGACGACGAGCACCTGATGCTCCCGTTGTTGCTCGACAACGGCCGACCGGGCGGGGAGGGGTTGCGCATCGACCAAGCGGTCCGACGCGCGCTGCAGGGCGGCCGCGGCACCCACTGGCAACCCCGCGGTCGTGGGCCGCGCCTGCCGTATCGCGCGCCACTGCGTACGGAGATGGTCGAGGAGCTGCGCCAGCTCGACATGCTCCCCGCCATCGTCTTCATCTTCAGCCGGGCCGCGTGTGACGATGCCGTGCGGCAGGTCATGCGCGACGGCATCCGCCTCACCGACGCCCACGAACGGAAGGCGATCCGCGCCATCGCCGAGCGCAGAGTCGAGCCGCTCGGCGACGAGGATCTGCGGGTGTTGGGCTACGACGAATGGCTCGAGGGTTTGGAGCGCGGGCTCGCCGCCCACCATGCGGGCTTGGTGCCCCTCTTCCGCGAGACCGTGGAGGAATGCTTCGAGGCCGGGCTCCTGAAGGTGGTCTTCGCCACCGAGACGCTGTCGCTCGGCATCAACATGCCGGCGCGCTCGGTGGCGATCGAGCGGTTCAGCAAGTACGGGGGAGCGGGGCGAGCCACGCTCACGTCGGGGGAGTACCTACAGCTGACGGGGCGGGCGGGACGGCGAGGGCTCGACGAGGAGGGCCACGCCGTGGCGTGCTGGTCCAACGAGATCACGTTCGCCGAGGTGGCCCGGGTCGCGGCGGCCCCACCGCCCGACCTGCGCTCAGCGTTCCGTCCCACCTACAACCTCGCCGTCAACCTCGTGGCACGCTTCGACCGCAAGACGGCGCACGTCGTGCTCCATCGCTCGTTCGCCCAGTGGCAGGCCCGCTCGCCTGACCTGCTGACCCGCCAGCTCGACCATCGGCTCGGCGTCCTGGAGAAGATGGGCTACGTCGAGGGCTGGGCCCTGACGCCAGCCGGCCGCCAGCTGTCACGGATCTACCACGACTGCGACCTGCTGATCTCGGAGGCCCTGCGGGAAGAGCTCCTGGTGGAGACCGAGCCCTCCGTCCTCGCCGGGGTGCTCTCCTCCGTCGTCTTCGAACCGCGGCGGGCGCGACGCGCTCCGGGCCACCCGCACGGCCACCGGCGGGGGAAGAAGCGGGGCCCGCTTCAGGATCGGCTCGGCGACAAGCGGACGGCGGACCTGAGGCGCCGGTGCGAGACCCTCTCGGCCTTGGCCGAACGGATCCGCGCCACCGAGGAGGCCCAGGGCGTACCGCGCACCCGCCAGCCGGCCCCCGGGCTCTCGACCGCGGTGGCGTCGTGGTCCCGCGGCGCATCGCTCGCGGTGGCTATGGGGGTGGCGGCCCGCGACGTGGGCGAGCTCGCTCCGGGCGACTTCGTGCGGACCATGAAGTCGGTGGCCGACCTGGCGCAGCAGGTCTCGCACACTGCAGCCGACCCCGCGGTGGCGGCGGCCGCCCGAGAAGCGGTACAGCTGCTGCTCCGCGGTGTCGTGGCGGGCGGGCTCCCCGGCACCTAGGTCCGTCTCCGGGGATCGCCGAGTGGCCCCGGGACCGACGCACACCGGGCTCCATCCCATCGCTTCGGGGCGCCCCAAGGGGCGTGTCGGCCCATCCGCGACCGCCGAGTCACCCTCGTTCTCGGGTTAGCCGGGCAATGTTCCCCTACTCCGAAGAGAGCTTCACCGCGGAAGAGGAGACGGTCCTCCGCCGGTACTTCACCAATCTCGACCTGCCGGTATTCGCCCTGGTCAACCTCCCCGAAGTGGTGAAGGGCGCTCTCTTCGCGCGTTACTCGCGCTCGCCCAAAAACCTGCGCCGGCTCTTCCTCGACGAGTTCGTCGGCGACCTCGACGTTTCAGGGGACGCGTCGGTCGACGCCACCATCGGACTGGAGCGCGCGGAGCAGCTCTACGAGCGTGTCTTCGTCGAGTACGGCGATGATTCGGTGGCCCAACTCGGCGGCGTCCACTTGGCGTGCGAACAAGCGTCCAACGTGCTGTCCAAGGTGCTCGAGTGGGGTCGCCTCATGGCGTACCTCGAACAGTCGACGCGCTACATCGCCTACAACCAGCGGCTCGACAACGGCCAGTACCGCTACTTCCGCCCGCCGGAATTGCTCGACTCACCGCACGGTGCCCGCTACGTGGGGGAGATGGACCGGGTCTTCGACACCTTCGGCGAGCTTTTGCCGATCATGCAGGCGTGGGTGGGTGAGCGCTTTCCCCAGCAGGCGGGAGACAGCGACTTCGTCTACCGGCAAGCCACGCGCGCGAAGTCACTCGACGCGCTGCGCGGCTTGCTGCCCGCCGCGTCCCTTTCGAACATCGGCATCTACGGGACCGGCCAGGCGTACGAGCAATTGCTGTTGCGGATGCGCGCCCACCCTCTGCCCGAGACGCGGTCGTATGCGGATCTGATGCTCACGGAATTGCGCAAGGTGATCCCGTCGTTTCTCCAACGCGTCGACGTGGCCGAACGCGGGGGGGAGTGGTCCGCGTACCTGTCGTCCACCCGCGAGCAGACGGCCCGGCTGATCGCCCGGTTGTGGCCCGAGCTTGCGGGACCGATCCACGACCCGGCCGGCGCCCGTCCGCCACCGGGGGGACCGGTCGAGGAGGTGACCCTGCTCGACTTCGACCCCGAGGGGGAGGAGAAGGTCCTGGTGGCGGCCTGCTTCTCCCACCTGGGTTGCACAGAGCAGGAGGCCGCCCGGCGGGTTCGCCTGCTCGGGCACGACGGCCGCGTGGCGCTGCTCCAGACCTACGTGGGGGATCGTCGCAACCGCCGGCATCGACCCGGGCGGGCGTTCGAACGCACCGACTACCGCTTCGAGCTCGTCACGGACTACGGCGCGTTCCGCGACCTGCAGCGGCATCGCATGCTGACGATCGAGTGGCAACGTCTCGGGGTCGCACTCGGTTACGACATGCCGGACCTGGTCGCGGACGCCGGACTCGGTGCGCGCTACGACGAAACAATTTCGCGCGCCGAAGATCTCTACTGGTCGCTCGTCCTCGAGTTCCCAGAACAAGCGTCGTACGCGGTCGCGCTGGCGCATCGCATCCGCTACGTGATGCAGCTCAACGCGCGCGAGGCGATGCACCTCGTCGAGCTCCGCTCGGGCACCCAGGGGCACCCGGCGTACCGGAGAGTGGCACAGCAGATGCACCGGGCAATCGCCGAGGTCGCGGGTCACCGCGCGCTGGCGGAGGCGATGCAGTTCGTCGACCACGGGGCGACCGACCTGGAGCGGCTCGAATCGGAGCGCCGGGCCGAGCGTCGCCGGGCAGAAAAATCTGTAACGCATTGACCAGGAGGTAACCGCGTTCTCCCTGGTGGTAGGCGGTTTGTCCTTCTTGACGCGCCCACCCCCGATTTGCGTAGTGTACCCCCCAGTCCCCGACGCCCCAAAAGACGCTGCAGCAGGGAACGCCTGCCGCAGTCGGGGGGGATGTGCTGTGAGAGGCGGAGGTAGGCCCTGGGGGTCGAGTAGAGAACGTGTTGCTTGCCTGGCGATCCCGGGCCTGCGAGATGGCGCCAAAGACCCCAGGGCCGGCCCGCCCCTGAACCCCACACGAAGCCGTGCCCGATGAGCTTCCGACCCTGACCGGGCACGCTCACACGTCGATTGAACGGTTGCTCGGACCGTCTATGCTCCGGCGGCAAATGGCGACCAAGAAGAAGGGCAAAGCCGAAGAGATCGAGGCCGAGAGCCCCGACGCGGCCGAAGAAGGGGAACTCGAGGAGGGGGAACCCGACCTCGACGACGACGACGTTCTCGAGGAAATCGAAGAAGACGAGGTCCTCGACACGGATGACGATGACGACATCGCCGACATCGACGAGGAGGATGAGGAAGAGGAGGAGGCCACCGAAATCCTGACCCCCTCACCCGCCGCGGTGGTCGAGAAATCCGGCGAGGGCGAAGAGGAGGAGGAAGAGGACGAGCCCGACGACGAGGACGTCGAGGCCAGCCTGGACGTCATTCTGAAGGAGCGCCTGGTCGTCGAGGACGAGCCCGAGGACGAGGAGGCGACCGACCAAGAGGACAAGACGGAGGGCAACGAGCGGGTCCTGCCCAAGCAGCCCGACGAGTTCGTCTGCCGCTCGTGCTTCTTGGTCAAGCACCCCAGCCAGCTGGCAGACAAGAAGCGCATGCTCTGCCGGGATTGTGTCTGAGGAGACAGGCGCCGATGGCACGGCGACCCAGCCGCACCTCTTGCGCCGCACGCTCGACGCCTGCATCTTCGCTCCGGTCGGCGTCGCCGTCACCGTGATCGAGGACCTGCCCGGCTTGATCGGCAAGGGCCGTGGCCGGGTCGAACAGGAGATCAGCAATGCCCGCGTGGCGGGGGAGTACGTGGTCGGCCGTCTCCAGCGCAGGCTGTCCGAACAGCTCGACGGGATCGTGCACAGCGGCAACGGAGCTGTGACGGTGACGCCCGAGCACTCGGCTGAGGCGACGGCCACCCCGACGCCCGTGCGGCCCGCACCCGACGCCGCCGACGCCGCCACGGTCGGTGCTGCCCTGGCCGACTATGACACGCTCAGCGCCTCACAGGTCGTCCGGCGGCTGGAAAGCCTGGGGCCCGACGAATTGCGGGCCGTCCAACGCTACGAGGCTGCCACGCGCAACCGCCGCACCATCTTGAACCGCGCCAGCCAGCTCCTCGAACCGGGGCCGGCCCAGGCGTCCTCCGGCTGAGCACCAGTGGAGCTGGCCCGCCCGGCCGCCGCCGCCGACCGCGCCGTGTGTGCACGGCTGCTGGGTGAGGCACTGACCCACGCCGGATCGATGCGGGGGGGGCCGGCACTCGTCGGAGAAGCGACGCCTGAAGAGCTTCTGACCCGCTGGAGCGACGAGGCCGAGGCGGCCGGCCTCTTCGTCGGCGAGTTCGAAGGCGCCGTCGTGGGGGTCCTCGGCGTCGTGGCGGCCGCCGCAGCCGAGGGGCGGCGCGGCCGGATCGAGTGCTGCTACGTCGAGATGCCAGCCCGCGGGGTGGGTGTCGGGGCGTCACTCATGGAAGCGGCGGTCGGCTGGTGCGCCGCGGCCGGGTGCGAAGAGGTGGATGCGCTCGCGCTGCCCGGTGACCGCTTGACCAAACAGCGCCTCGAGGCGTCCGGTTTTACTGCGCGCCTGTTGACGCTCAGCCGCCGGCTGGGCTGAAGCGACGCTCGGCGTCCACCCGGCGCGGGGGCGGCGGTGGGATGCGGAGTCCGAGCAACTTGGCCAAAGCCGGCACCGCGCCGGCGGCGTGGCGAGCGGCCTGACGGGCCACCTCGTCATCGGGGATCCCGGCGGGCTTCACGTTCCGCCGCACCGGCGAGGCCACGACGACATCGAGCAGCTGCATCCATTCCTCGGGCGCCTTGTCCGCCGAGAGAGCCTCGCCGGCCGCCACGGCCAGCTGGACGGCCAGTTCGGCGGGTACCCGAGTACCCGGCTCGGGCGCACGGATGGATGCCTCGACCGCTTGGTGCACCCGGCCGTCCTTCAGGGCGTTGGTGATGCGCGCCAACCACTCCTCGCGCAGCGCGGTGGTGCGTTGGTCGAGCGAGTCACGCAGCGACTTCGCCAGGGTGCGGCCGTCTTCGTCGAGGTTCACCGTGCGCGACGCCGCGACGACGGCGCGGAGCTCGCGCAGGCGGTATTCCTTGCCTGCGGTCTGCGCCACCGAGGCGCGGTCCTTCCAGTCAGCCAGGCGGACGGTCGGCAGGAGCTCGTCGGCCATCGCCAGCAAGGCGTCGGCCGCGGCGGGGGGCTTCCCGGCCGCCTTGGCCGCCGAGTTCTGCGTCTCGATGGCCTGGCGCACGGCCTGCAGACCGCCTCGGAGGAGTTGCTCCGCCACGGGGATCTGTTCGGGGCGTAGCGCCCCCAGCATGGCGTTGCGGTGCACCGTGGACGTGGGTGCGGTCGGGCGCTCGCCGCGGGCGGGCCTTCCGTCGCGCTCGCCCGGTCGCCGGCCGCCGGGTCGGCGCGGTCCGCTGGCACCGGCGGGGCGGTCGCCCCGCTCGGGACGTTCTTCCCGCGGCCCGCGGTCGTCCCGTGGCCGGCGGTCGCCGTCGACTCGGGGTCGCCGGTCCCGGCGGTCGCCGCGGTCATCGCCGTCGTCACGCCGGCGCTTGGATGACCCGGGCGCCAGGATCACCGAAACGTCCGGTGCACGCTTCGGGGTGCCGCGCACCTCGATGCGGCCCTCCGCCTTCTCGGGGGAGCGAGGCGCCTTGACCGTGGTCAGGGACAGGACCTCGATGCCCTCCAGGCCGATCTCGACGTCGGCACGCAGCACCGACCCGACCTTCTCCCCGGATGGGACCAGCGTCGCGTCCAAAGTGCCCTTGGGCTGGCGCGCACCCGCGGCGCGCCACGTCCAGGAGCCATCCCCGGCGTGGCTGGTCAACTCGATGTCGATCCGGCGTGACATGCGGCGGACACGCTACCGCGCCCGGCGCAGCCCCCCGATGCCGGGTGGCGTTGGGCATCTCGTAACATGGAGGGAGCACGTCCGCAGGAGGGCGCGAACCCCCGGGACGGGCGACCACCCACCGCCGTGCGGTGCGACGGACCCGTGCCCCTTCAGGAGGATTCCACATGAGTGACGACGCCGAGCAGCGAGAGCCTGCGCCCGCTGCCGGAGCGCCGGGCGACGCGACACCGACGGAGCCCCCGGCGGCCGATGAGCAGTTGACGGCCGACCGCCCGCAAACTCTTGAGACCACAGCGACGGCCGCGCCGGCAGAAACGACTGCGCCAACAGATTCGGCTGCGCCGCCCGAGACGGACGTGGCGCCAACCGAACCCGGCACACCGGTGGCGCCTGCCGCCCCGTCGTCGGCCACACCTGACGCGCCACCGAACTATCCGCCTCCGGCGTGGTCGCCTCCGGCGCCCGAGCCGCCGACCGGATCCACCCCTCCCGCCGACACCGCGGCGCCGGCGAGCCCCTTCAGCTACCCAACGCCCGCCGACCCGACCATGCCGGGAGGCGGCCCGCCTCCACCCCCGGAGACAACCAAGACACCGGGACGCTTCCGGTCCTGGCTACCCGTGGCGGTCGTCGCCGCCATCATCGGTGGCGGGATCGGCGCCGGCGTGACCGCGATCGCCGACAACAATTCGAACAACAACAATTCGGGCAACGCCGTCATCCACGAGAGCAGCGCCGCTCCCGGCGCCGCCGTCCTGAGTGGCAACGTCACCATTCCCCAGCTGGTCGACAGGGTCATCAACTCCGTCGTATCGATCGACGTCAAGTCCAACGGCAGCGAGGACGAGGGCACCGGCATGATCCTCACCTCGGACGGAGAAGTCATTACGAACAACCACGTCATCGAGCTCTACAGCGAGGGCGGCAACAAAGGCTCGATCACGGTGACCGAGTACGGCCAGACCAAGCCGCTGCCGGCGACCCTGATCGGCTACGACCAGAGCAAGGACATGGCGCTGCTCAAGATCAACGGCGCCTCGAACCTGCCCACGGTGACCTTTGGCGACTCCTCAAAAGCCGTGGTCGGGGACTCGGTCGTCGCCATCGGCAACGCGCTGGGGCTATCGGCCGGGACGCCCACCGTCACCCAGGGAATCGTGTCGGCGCTCGGCCGCACCGTCACGGCGGGCGGCATCGGCACGCAGACCGAGACGCTGCAGAACATGATCCAGACCGATGCCGCGATCAACGCGGGAAACTCCGGCGGCCCGCTCATCGACACCGCCGGGCAAGTTATCGGGATGAACACCGCGGTCGCCGGCACCTCCAGCGACGGCACCAACTCCCAGAACATCGGCTTTGCCATCCCGACCGCGCAGGTCACCGCCGCCCTGCCGGAGCTCCAAAAGGGCGGCCAAACGGGTAACGGCGGCGGCTACCTCGGAGTGGACATCACGACCCTGACGCCCGCCTTGCGCCAGCAGTACGGCTTCACGCCCACCTCGGGCGCCGTCGTCCTCAGCGTGGTCTCCGGCTCACCGGCGGCGAAGGCCGGGCTCGTGCAAGGCGACGTCATCGTCACGATCAACGGGACCAACATTACCTCGTCCGAGGACCTGCAGAAGATCGTGCAGAACGCGAAGGCCGGGCAGACGGTGAGCATCACCTACTACGTCGGCAACAGCAAGCGGACGACCTCGGCCACGCTGGGGAGCCAGGCACAGTCGCAACAGCAACCGTCGACCGGCGGGACCGGCGGAACCACGAATCCATTCGGTGGGGGAGGGTTCCCCGGCTTCGGGAACTCCGGGTCGACCGGAGCGACGCCCTAGTTACCAGGGCGTCGCTGCGCCTGGGACGTCGAAGTTCCGGTCCGGGTGGGCCGGTGGGAAGTTCATCTCGCCGCCGCGCGGCTGCCACCCGCTCGCCTCGACGTCCTCGAGCACGTGGGCCATGTTGTAGTTGTCCTCCTCGTAGGAGAACTTGCCGTTGCCCGCGTAGACCAGGCGCGAGTACGCGGACTGGCGGTACGGGGTCCCGTCGGCCTTGGTGCGCGGCATGATCTGCGTCCACTTAACCACGATGTCGTCACCTTCGATCGCCGTGAACTCGATCGGGAACTTCCAATCCTCCATCCCCAGCATGGATTCGACCAACCAGCGCGCGATCGTCTCCTTGCCCTCGATCCGGCCCCAGGCGCCATCGACGTACACGGCGTCTTCGGTGTAGAAGTCGGCGAGCGCGCCAAAGGCGTTCGGCTCGAGGCCCTCGTCGATGCGCCGGCGGAGCTCGTGGTAGCGCTCGATAGTCGCGCTCACCTCTTCGCGGGGGAATGGCATGTGGTCGTGTCCTCTCTCGGTGTGCTGGCGGTCTGGGCTGGACCGGGTCTCAGGCTTCGGCGGCCGCGAAGGCCTGCCGGCAGGCCGCGAGCTCGGCGAGCGCCGCCTCCCGTCCGGTAAATCCCTGGACCTCCGTCGACTTCATTGGCTCGAGGTCCTTGTAGATGCTGAAGAAGTGGGCGATCTCGTTGCGGAGGTGCTCAGGGACGTCGTCGATGTCTTCTGCACCGTCCCACTGCGGGTCGTGCTCGAGCACGGCGATGAGCTTCGCGTCGACCCCCTTTTCGTCGCGCATGGAGAACATGCCGAGGATGCGCGACCGGACGACACAGCCAGGGAAGGTCGGGTCGGCCACCAACACGAGGACGTCGAGTGGATCGCCGTCACCCGCCAGGGTGTCGGGGACGAAGCCATAGTCCGCCGGGTAGGTGGTGGCGGTGAAGAGGCGGCGGTCCAACCGGATCACGTGCTGCTCGTGGTCGTACTCGTACTTGTTGCGACTCCCGGTGGGGATCTCGATCACAACGTCGATCGCCTCGTCGGGCCCGCTCATGTCGGCGATGGCGATTCGCTCCGAGTGGCCGGGTCGAGCGGGCTCATGATCCCGACGCCGTTGCCGTCGGGATCGCTGACGACCACGTAGCGGGCGCCCCAGAAGGCGTCGAAGGGCTCCTGCTGGACGTGGACGCCGGCGGCGGCGAGCGTTGCGACGAGGGCGTCGACCTCTTGGCGCGAGTCGACCTTGAAGCCGATGACGACACCGGGCCCGCCGGGCCAACCGGCATCCAACTTGTGCACGAAAGAGGTGCTGTCGATGTCCAGGTCGATGCCGGGGTGCTCGCCCTGTTCCGCCGAGACGTGATGGTCGGCCCACACGGGGTCGCTCAGGTCACCGAAATCGAGGCCGAGGCGGGCGTAGAAAGTGCGGCTGGCCCCGACGTCTTGCGCGATGAGATTCACCTGATCGAGGCGGATCGGGGGCACCAACCCACCGTAGTGCTCTGCTCGGGTCGTACGCGTGGGACAGTGCGGCGAATCAGCCCCCGAGCTTCGGGCCGCCTCCGCCCCCGGTGCCGACCCGTTGGAAGTTGAACGTGCCGCCTCCGCCGGGGAAACCGCCGGCGCCCCCGCCGAGGAAGCCGCCGAGCCCACCGGTCGTGTTGGTGTTCGAGGAGGGCACCGGCTCGGCGTAGTCGACGAGCACCACGCTCTGTCCGGCGCTCAGCCCAGAGTCGACCTCGGTGTAGACGTCGCCCACCATGCCGACCTTGATGACCTTGCGCGTCAGTTGGCCGTTCTCGAGCTCCGTGACATACGAACCCGACCCGACCGTCTGCACCGCCGAGGTCGGGACGGCGAGCACGTTGGAGACCGACCCCGTCGAGACGTTCACGTTCGCCGTCGACCCGGCGTAGAGGCCCGCAACCGAGTCGGGCAGTGCGACGACGACAGGGTACGTGAAGCCGGAGCTCGTCGACTGCACCGGCCCCACCTGCGAGACCGTGCCCTGGATGGTGCCGTCCACGCCGTCGACCTGCGCCGTCGCCGTCTGGCCGACCTTGACCGTCGGAATCTGTGAACTGTCGAGGGTCGCCTGCGCCTCGTAGGACTTCGTCCCGACGATGGTGATGATCGCGGTGCTCGAACCCGCACTCACGGTGTCGCCGGCGGTGATGCCCACGGACACCACCGTGCCGTTGATCGGAGTGGTCAACGTCGCCTCTTTGAGGGACTGCTCTGCTTCCGTCAGGTTGGCCTCTGCGGTGTCGATGGCGGCCTGGTCCGACGCGATCTGCTCGGGGGTGTCGGTGTTGGCCGACGTGCTGCTGGACCCGGTCGAGCTACTGGCGTCGCGGCTGTTGCTCGCCGTGCTTCCCGTGCCGCCACTGCCGCCACTGCCGGTGTTGCCGGTCGAGGTCGGGTCCGCCGCCACGGCGTGCGCAGTGGGCGAGGAGCCCGAGTTGCCGGTCGCGCCTCCGCCGGACGACGACTCGGCCGTCAGCGCCTGGGCCAGCGTCGCCTCGTCCTTCGACACCGTCGTCTGGTCCTTCGAGACCTGCTGCTCGTCGGCGGAGACGGTCTGCAGCGCCGTCTCACAGGCGGCTTGTCCGGTCGGGGTGCTGGTGTTGGCGCTGGTGCAGTCGCTCTGCGCTTGCGCCAGGTCGGCTGCTTCTTGCTGTTGGGCCAGGGACAGCGTCGACTGGTCCTGGGTCAGCTTGTTCTGGTCCGCAGTGACCGTCGCGCTCTGCCCACCGCCGCTCGGCGTCCCGCCGGTGCGCCCGGGCGCGGTCGTCGTGGTCGTGCTCGACGGAGACGTCGACGTGGTGCTGTTGCTTCCGTTCGACGACGAGGGCGTGCTGGCGGACTCGTTGGCCTCGTCCTCGGCCAGCTTGGCTTCGTCGGAACTAAGGGTCGATTGCGCCGAGGACACCGTCTCACTCAGGGCGGTCGTATCGAGCGTGCCCAATGTCTCGCCGGCCGTGACCTGCGCCCCGGGGGTGACGTTCACCGTGGCGACCTTGCCCGCGACCTGGAAGGAGGGGGCGGCGTCGCTCACTGGCTCGACGTTGCCCACGATGGTGAGGGTCGTGCCGATGTCGGCCCGGGTGACCGTCGCCATCCGATAGCCCGTCGTGCCTCCGCTGACCTCGGCCCAGGCGGCCACGCCGCCGCCCACGACCAGGGCAAACGCGAGCGCGCCGATCAGGACGGCGCGCCGGTGGCCGGTCCGACCCCAGCCCGATCGCGAGGCGCTAGGCACTCCCACCGCCCGGAGCGCCGCCGAAGAAGCCGCCGCCACCGCCACGGCCAGCAAAGCCCCCGGTGCAGGTGCCGCCGCCGGTCGAGGTGATCCGGATGGTGCTGGCCGACACCGAGCCGTTGGTGGCGGCCGGACCGATGGCGCTCACGCAGTCGCCAACCGCCAGATCAGTGGCCGCGGCCGCCTGGGTCGCGGTGGCGGTCGTGGAGCTCGTGGTCGTGATCTTGAGCGTCTGGGTCTTTGGCTTGGGGGGCGTCTTGGGCTTGCTGTTCGACTTGTTGTTCGTCGTGCTCGGGCGGGGCAGGCTTCCCGGCGCCAGCTCAACGCCCGACACGGTGATGGTCGAACCCTTGACCGCCGTCACCTTGCCCGTCGCGACGGCGAGGGACGCGAACTGCTTGCGGAAATTGCTCGAGCCGCCGGCTCCACCAGGAAAACTCGGGCGGCTGCCGTTCGCGGCACCGCCGGCGCCGCCGGCGCCGGTGCGAAACGAGAAGCCCCCGCCCGATGCGGCGCCGCTGGTCGCGCCAGTCCGAGCGCCCCCGGCGGTCGCGCAGGCACCGGAGCTGTTCGGCATGCTCACCGTAAGGCTGCGCGCCGCGATCGTCGTCTTCGACTTCTTCGACGCCGTCCCCGTCGCCGTCACGCAATCGCCGGCCGCGATCGCGTTGACCGACTCCGTCACCGTCTTGGAGAACTGGGTCGTGGTCGTCCAGTTCACCGTGGTCTGGCCGCTGCTCTGACTCTGCACCTCCATGCTCGATCCACTCATCGCGGCCACGCTGCCCGTGGCGCCGATCGGGGCATTGGCTGGCGCGGCCGCGCCGGCGCTCGAGGCCACGGCGCCAGCGGCCACCAGTGCGGTCGCCCCGGTCCCAAGGATGCGTGTCCAGCGCCTACCGCGAGTGTGGGAGCCGGTCGATGTCTTCATTTTGCTGTTGCCTCTTTCTGAAATTGCCGTGCTGTTGGCGAAGGTCGATTCGAGATATGGGTGGGCCTAGTCGGACCGCAGGGCGTCGATAGGTGCGAGCGCGGCCGCCCGGCTGGCCGGGTAGACGCCGAACAGCACGCCGATAGCCAGTGCGATGGCGAGGGCGCCGACGGCCGCCGTCGGGCTGGTCGAGATGGGGTCGCCGATCAGGCCCGGCAGGTACAACACGCCGAGGAGCCCGCCCAGGACGCCGAGGACACCGCCGACGAGGCCGAGGACGGAGGCCTCGACGAGGAACTGCCGCCGGATGACGCGCGGGGTGGCGCCCAGGGCCTTGCGGAGCCCGATCTCGCGGATCCGCTCGGTGACCGAGACCAGCATGATGTTCATGACGCCGATCCCGCCCACGATCAGTGAGATGGCGGCGATGCCGCCGAGCAGGATGGTCAAGGTGTGGTCGACCGACGTGTTGGCGGCGATCAGGGACTGCTCGGACGTGATCGTGAAGTCGGCATTGGTGGCGTTCGTGATGCCATGGAGCTGGAGGAGCAGATGGTCGGCCTCCTGGTACGCCCCGGTGAGATCGGCCGACGAGCGCGCCTGGACGGCAATGGAGCTGACCGAGTTGCGCGACGTGCCACCAAAGATGCGCTCGGCCCCCGTGGAGATGGGGATGATCATGACGTCGTCTGGGTCGCTCGTGGTCGACGACGAGCTGGACGCCCCGGTCGAGGTCAAGACCCCGACGACCGTCACCGGCACACCGTTGACGTCGACGGTCTGACCAACCGGATCGCCGCGGGTGAAGAGCTCAGAGGCCGTGGTCGCGCCGAGGACCGCCACCGCTCCGTGATCCTGGACGTCCTGGTTGTCGATGAAACGCCCTTCCGCAAGGGTGCGGCCGCGCACCGTCAGCCAGATCGGCGTCGTCCCCTGCACGCTCGTCGTCGCGGTCTCGCTGCCTGCCGTCAATTCTTCGGTGCTCGAGGTGATGGGCGCGGCTGCCTTGACGTCGGGCGCGTCGATGGGGGAGGAGAGGGCGGAAACGTCGGCCAGGGTCAGCGTCGATGCGGTGCCGAGGGCCTGGCGAATGCCTGTGCTCGAGGTCGAGCTCCCCGGGGTGATTGTGAGCACGTTCGAGCCGAGCGCGTTGATCTCGGAGGTGACCTGGCTCGAAGCCCCTTCACCGAGACCGACCGCGATGATCACCCCGGCGATACCGATGAGAATGCCGAGCACCGTCAGGAAGGAGCGCAGGCGGTGGCTGCGCACGCCGTTGATGCCGGTGCGTATGGTCTCGAGCCAACTCACCGGATGCTCTCGACGTACCGCGCGTCGTTCTCCGTCAGCAGGCCGTCGCGAATGCCGACGACGCGGTTCGCCGACGACGCGACCTCCACGTCGTGTGTGATGAGCAGGAGGGTGCGCCCGGTCTCGTGGAGCTCGCCCATCAAGCGCAGCACGTCCGCCGCCGAGACGGAGTCGAGGTTCCCGGTCGGCTCGTCGGCCAGGATCAGATCGGGTTCGGTGACAAGAGCCCGGGCCACGGCGACGCGCTGTTGCTGGCCGCCCGAGAGCTCGCCAGGGCGGTGGTGAACCCGACCGGCCAAGCCGACGCGCGCCAGCGCCTCCATCGCTCGCTCCTTGCGATCGGCGCGGGAGACGCCGGCATAGGCGAGCGGCAGTTCGACATTCTGCCAAGCCGTCATGGAGGCGAGCAGGTTGAACTGTTGGAAGACGAAGCCAATGCGGCGATTGCGGACCTCCGCCAGCGCGGTCTCGCTCATGTCGCTGACGTCGTCACCGGCCAGGTGATAGCGACCCGACGTAGGGATATCGAGGCAACCGAGGATGTGCATCAGCGTCGACTTGCCCGAACCCGATGGCCCAATGATCGCGACGTACTCGCCTTGGTCGATCGACAGACTGACGCCGCGCAGTGCGGCGACCGAGATCGAACCGGTCCGATAGACCTTGGTGACTCGCTCGAGCTCGATCACGGTTTCCCGAGATGGCCCGACCGGGGCGGTGCCCTGAGGTGGGGTGAGGGTCATG